>JAGBLC010000144.1 GCA_017635615.1 Prevotella sp. | reverse complement strand
GAGCTTCTCGGGCAATGTGGCCGACGGCTATCTGCGCAAAGACACGCCGACAGGGCAGAAGATAGAGATGGGGCATGCCATGGAAGAGCGGGCCACTTACGACTTCAGCGACCACATGCGCCACTTCCAGTTCGGACTGCAACTGGGGGCCAAATGGCGTTTTGCCCATCGACTGGACCTCGCCGCCGACCTCTCGTGGGGCCTGACAGGCATCATGCACAGCTCGTTCAAGACGGTCGAGCAGACCCTCTATCCCATTTATGGCACACTGGCCGTAGCTTATCAGATAAAATAACAACGATAATAGAGTTTTATGAAAAAGATTTTTACTTTCATCCTGATGTTGGCTGCCTTGACGGCACAGGCCAACGATTACACCGACCGCATCTTGGTGCTGGTTAATGGAGAGGGGGCTGAACAGAATGCCACCATCTCAGTGAACGAACACGACGGTCTCTACGACCTCAACCTCAAGAATTTCGTCTTGATGAACGGCGACGAGCCGATGCCCGTGGGCAATGTCGAGCTGCTCAACATCACACCTGAAACGGCTGGCGATGCCATCTTCCTGCGCGCCAATCAGAACATCAGCATCTCTGAAGGCGACGACGAGAATGTGCCGTTCTGGATGGGTCCCTTGCTCGGTGAGCTGCCTGTAGAGATAACGGCCGTGCTTCGCGAAGGCAAGCTGCGCGCCATCATCGACCTCGACCTGCGCGAAATCATGCAACAGCTCATCCATGTCACCTTCGGCGACGAACTCGTACGTGGGACCAACTACCACGTGCCCAACGGCGACTTCGAGGAGTGGCACACGTCGACGGACAGTTATGTAGAGCCGAACGCATGGCACTCGTTCGAATCGGCAACGGGCGACTGGGCCTCACTGGCCGGTCATCATATCGAGAAGTCGGACAAAGGCATCGACGGTTCGACATGCGCACGTATCTATGCCACGTCGATCTTCGGCATCGTTGCCAACGGAACGATGACGACGGGACGTATGAACGCCGGTTCGATGAGTGCTGAAGACAAGAAGAACAATGCCTACACCGACATCAGTAAGGAAGACGTCGATGGCAACGGTGACCCCTTCTACGTGGCACTCCAAAGCCGTCCCGACTCGCTCGTGCTCAACCTGCAGTTCCATCAGCCTACGCCTAACGCCCAGCACCCCTACGCTACGGTCAGCGCCGTCATCACCGACGGCACCTACTATCAGGATCCTGAAGACAAGAACTACACCAATGTGGTGGCCAAGGCGCAGAACAATCAGATTGCCGTGACGGGCAACGACTGGCAGCGCATCGCCATCCCCTTCGTCTATACCGACAACACGGTGGAGCCGAAGGCTATCCTCATCACCATCTCGACCAATGCCGATGCAGGGCAGGGCGGTAAGAACGACGAGGTGCTCGTCGACAACCTGACGCTGGTCTACAACAGCCGCCTCAGTGCTTTGGTCGTGCCCGACTTCGCCCCCGACAAGTTTGAATACGAGGTTGAGACCGAGGCTGAGCTCGACAACCTGGCTCCCGTGGCCGACGGTGTGGCTTCCTATGTGCTCACAGCTGTCAAGGACACGGAAGAGGGCAAGTGCGCCGAGGTGACAGTCTACGCTGCCGACCTCCGTTCCGTCAGCAAGTATACCGTCAGCTGCAAGGCCGGCGACAACAAGACGACGGCCATCTCTGCCGCAGAATCTTCTAAAGCTGCGCCAGCTTCCTACTATAGTATAAGTGGTACGCGCGCGAAGGACGCTCAGTCGGGTAGGGTCGTCATCGTCAAGCAGAACGATGGTCAGGCCAAGAAGGTCGTCCGATAGTGTCAGTGTAACGCTATTTGCGAGAAAAATAGGAGGGCAAGCCACGAACGGCTTGCCCTCCTTTTCTGTTGCAGAATAATAGGGATGTCTATCAGTCGCGGCTGTTGCCCAGGATGCGCAGCAGATAGAGGAAGAGGTTGATGAAGTCGAGATACAGGCTCAGTGCGCCCATCAGCGCAACCTTCTGTGCCGTCTCACCGGTATCCTGTGCCTGCAGCAGCATCTGCTTGATCTTCTGTGTATCGTAAGCCGTCAGGCCGACGAAGATCAGCACGCCGGCATAGTTCAGGATCATCGCCAGGCCGCTGCTCCTCATGAAGAGGTTCACGATGGTGGCGATGATGACACCGATCAGCGCCATAAACAAGATGCGCCCCATCGACGAGAGGTCGGTCTTGACAAACGAGCCGATGGCAGCCATCACGGCAAACGTGCCGGCGGTGATAAGGAAGACACTCGTCACCGACTCTGCCGTGTAAGCCAGGAAGATGAACGACAGCGTCACGCCGTTCAGCACCGAATAGAGCACGAAGAGCAGCGTCGCCGTCGTCAGCGACAGACGGTTGATGGCTGCCGACACACCCCATACCAAGGCCAGCTCGGCAATGATGATGCCGAAGAAGAGCAGCTTGTTGGTGAAGATCATCTGAAGGATGGCGGGGCTGTTGGCCACACTATAGGCCGTGAATCCCGTGATGGCAAGGGCCAGCGTCATCCATACATACACTTTGCGCATCAGCGCGGGGAACGCCGTGGCAGTCCATCTCGTACTCTCCTGTGCGTTCATCACTTCTTGTTGAAAACGTTCTAATTCCATGTTCTTTCTTTTTTCTGATGATTATTGTAGCTATTCTCTTGCAAACATACATAAATTATGCCTAATAGCGTGATGAGCCGCAATGTTTTTTGAAAGATTTAATAATGATTATCTACTTTTTTATGAAAAAACTTGGCAAATTCTTTTTTATTGACTAATTTTGCAGAAATAATCTGCGCAATTATATTTTCTGAACGTATGAAGAGTTTTTTGCTTGATATGTTGCATGCCGACAACGACAAAATGGCAGGGATGCATGAGCGGAGGGTGTCGAACATCACCATCATCCGCGATGGCTTCTTTGCCGGATCGGTAGAAGTGGCTTACGACCAGCATAACCGTATGACCCGTCTTACAGAGATGAGATCCGACGGTGTGGCTCAGCGTAACGAGTTGATCTATGAGGGTGAGAATGTCAGAATCAGTCGGTACGAAAAAGATGCAGCGGCTCCCTCCGACCAATGCGAGATGGTGGTGACGGAAGGGCGAATACAGCAGTGCAACGTGACGCTCAACATGTTGCAGCAAGCCGTCAGCGAACAGCTCAACGTCAGCTACGACGAGAGCGGCCGTCTCAAGGGCTTTCAGGTGGAAGGCTATTACGGCGGACGGAAAATGACATCTGAGATGAGGGTCTACTGGCAGGGAGATAATCTCCTGAAGGTGGAGAACCTCATCGAGAACACCATCTTCAGCAAGTGTGAGTTCACCATCGGGCAGACCATCAATCCCACGGGCAACATCCTCTCCACGCTCCTCCTTGCCGACGACCTCTGCGATGTGTTCATGAACTTTGGCTGTGCACATCTCTTCGGAAAAGGACCGCGCAACATGATCAAGCGGTGCATCATGACCAAATACGCTGGCGGCAAGGCGCATGTCACCACATTCGAAATCGCTTACCATCACGACGGCTACCTCAAGCGCATCAAGAAAACAGAAGAGGGCGCCGATCCGAAAAGAGAGTTCACCGTGCTGGTCTTCGACTGGGAGTGATTCTCGCCTGGCATTGTTAAAAAGGTGGCGACGGCCATCTTTTTTTGTGTTGTTACGTGAACGTTTTTCGGTTTTCTGTGTATGCTTCATTAGATTGCGCAATACCGAGAGTTGACAACAACACGTTTAATCATCAAAAACAACAACAATGATAATGAATCAGAAGAAAACATTCGTATCGATCGTCCTGATGGCAAGCACGCTTGCTGCAACGGCGCAGACAAAAGCTGTCAGGGTGGAGAGCCCCATCGTCACGGAGAAAGACTTCGTGTGGTATGTCGAGCAGAAGGAAGCCTGGAGAGACATCACCCTGGAGAGACCCGACGACGAAACGGCTTGGCTCAACTACTACAACGCCGCACGCTACATGGCGTGGACCCACTACGAAGACTCTACGGCACAACAGGCGGTCAGAGAGATGGAGAAAGCCATACCCGACAGCTATACCTTCAACTATTGCGCCTACCGCGAATCGCAGTCGGGCAATGGCTATGGCGACGCCGACAAATATGCCGAGGCTGCTTTGGCAAGGCTGCCCGACGAGATGCAATTCTTCGACTTCGACTGCTGGGTGCCCTACCTCGCCATGAAGGGCGACTACGAGCGCATGGCGCAGCTGGCACGACGCTATTTCGACAGCGGCATCTATTCGGAAGCGGTCTTGCGATATAGCTTCAACGAATTGAGGGGAATGGACGAAGGGGGCATTTATATCGGCAACGGCGATGCAGCCATCATCCCGAAATGGCTCATCCAGGAGGGAATGGGCGAACATCGCGACAAGACCGTCGTCTGTCTGCCGTTCCTCGCTGTGAAGGAATACCGCGAATGGCTCTTCCGCAAGCTGAATATCGACTTGCCCGAACTGAAAGAACCCCAGACGGCTGCCGACTACGATACCAACGAACATGTCCTGATACAAGCCATTATCGACCGGTATGGCAGTAAAGTGTACTTCTCGACGACAATACCCCAGCAGACCATAGAACCTTGGCAGCGCAACCTCTACAACGAGGGACTGACGCTGAAATACGCTAAAAAGCCTTACGACAACATGGCCGTGAAACGACGCAATGTGGAGGAACGCTACATGATGGAGTATCTGCTCGTCTCCTTCCGGCCCGAATGGACGGCAGGACAATGCCTCTCGGCCAACTATGCCGTCGTCCTGGCCGACCTGCTGCCCTACTATGCCAAGCACGACCAACGGCGGTACGACTGGCTCATGCGGCTGCTCGTCAGCGGCGTGAACAATACGTCGCTCAGCGAAGAGAAGAAACAGTCTATCCTCGAACTGCTAAGATAAGTCGGACCATGCTGATACCCCTTAGACTGTCGGCACAGACAGACGAACAGCTGATGCTGCGGGCAGCACGCGGCAACGACCGTGCCTTCGAAGAACTCTACAACCGTCATGCACGGCGGTTGCAGGGCTTCTTCGCCAGAAGGCTCGGCAGCGATGCCGACCTGGCACCCGACTTCATGCACGACACCTTCCTCCGTCTCTATGCTGCACGAGCCAACTACCGCGAGGGGCGAGGCTTCAAACCGTGGCTCTATACCATCGCCTACAATCTCTGCAAGAACCACTTCCGACGTCAGTTCACGATGGTACACTCCGATCGTGACGAGCCTGCACAGGAGGGCGACATCGAGCTGGACTTGGATGCCGACATCCTCCACAGTGCCTTGCGCGAAGTGTTGAGCCAGCTGCCACAACCTTACGCCATCCTCTTTTCTCTTCACTATGAAGAGGAACTCACCATCCCGCAGATAGCGCAGATCGTGGCGCTGCCAGAAGGTACCGTCAAGTCGCGGCTGCACAAAACAATGACCATCATCAAAAAACAACTGAAGCAATATGAGAGTAAATGATCAAGAAATCGCACGTATGGCGCGCCAACTGACCGACGAAGAGAACAGCCAACTGCGTGTTCGCCCGTGGAATAGGAAACACAATCAACGCATCCCCGCATGGATCGCTGCTGTTCCGGCAGCTGCCGTCGTGGGGGTCCTGTTCGGTTTCTGGATGAAGGGTAACACACCGGCCGACCATCCGCTCACCGCTGTCGTCGACACGGTCTATATCACGGAAAAGGATACGTCGACTCATGCCAGCGACGTTCAGGTGGCTTCTGCCAGCAATGTTGTTGCTTCGGCGGCAGAAAAGAAACCGTCTGTACCTGATGCTCGCCCTCGTCATGTCGGCTCCCGCCCGCAACAGGAACATACCGTCACCGTGGGATTGCCGATG
>JAGBLC010000143.1 GCA_017635615.1 Prevotella sp. | reverse complement strand
CGTCCGCTGCTTTTAGCCACGAACAGCAACGGACTCTTCATTGCAACGGAGCTACACGGACAATCAAGATATATTGCAACGGAGCAACACGGACAATCAAGATATATTGCAACGGAGCTACACGGACAACCACGGAACTGTCATCACGATATATTGCAACGGAGCTACACGGACAATCACGGAACAACAATCACGATTTTTCAGTTCCGCATGTACTATACGACTGATAAGGAGTGCCCTGTCGGGCAGAAATCTCACAAATCTTTTCAAATCTTTCAAAATCAGATTTGTGTCACCTCTGCCCGCAGCAGGGTCACGAGCTATGCTTTCGTCACGAATTATAGAATTTCAGAATTCTGTGGCTCCCTGGAAGCTATATTAAAGAATGGGTAGCCGCAGGCGGCAAGAATACGGGGAATGCGCCAAGGAAACAGCTTGCTGCTGATTCGCCTATTCCTTCGAATTCTTTTCTTCCCAAACAGATTCAATTCTCTAATTCTCTAATTCGTGATATGAAAAAGAGCAGATAACTGAGCAGACGGGCAGCATCATCCGTGTCCGTCCGTGTCCGTCCGCTGCTTTTAGCCACGAACAGCAACGGACTCTTCATTGCAACGGAGCTACACGGACAATCAAGATATATTGCAACGGAGCAACACGGACAATCAAGATATATTGCAACGGAGCAACACGGACAATCAAGATATATTGCAACGGAGCTACACGGACAATCACGGACATTCACGGAACATGAATTAATGATTGCGCAAGGGGCAGAAATCAATAGGAATAGAATGATATTTTTGTAGTAACAGCTTGATAGTACATCTTTTGTAATCAGGTACTATCTGCTTTTTGTGCCGTCATACTTGCGCTCCGAAAGCCCAAAAGGCTCGGTATTTCGGAGCGTCATTGAGGTGAGAATTGCCTAACCATACATGGTACGTACCAGGTGTGGTATTTTTTTCGACGTACCTTTGCACCATAAAACAAATATACGCGATCCCGCAGGGGTGCTTTTTACTGCATTGCTGCAGAAAGGCAGAACGACAACAGAATCCATTAATTAACAAAAAAATCAAGCTATTCCAAAAGAAGTAAAGAAACTGAGGGGGACGGCCCGACAAGAACGCTTTACGGGCAAGGTGTTCGACAATGTTGAGGGCAGAAAGAACGCCTTGCCGGAAAAGAACCACTCGCTGAAAGTGGAGCTGCCCCCCCGTTCAGCCGAAGAAGTGCCTGATGGTCTTCAGGAAGGGCGAAGGCTGCCGGGCGATGAGACGCCCCCAGGGTGTCGTCTGCTGTTGCGAGGAGGCGATGATGAGCCGCTTCCTGGCGCGCGAGATGGCGACGTAGAACTTGCGGGCCTCCTCCTGCTGCGAGTCGTCCGTCTTGGCATAGTAAGAGGGGAACTTCCCCTCGACGGCATCGTAGACGATGACGTTGTCGAACTCCAGTCCCTTGGCTTTATGGACGGTGGAGACGAAGATGCGCTCCTGCATGCTCTTGCTGCCGCAGAGGTCGGCCTCCTTCAGCGTGTTGAGCTCCTGTAGGTGGGCTTCGAGCTGCATGCTCAGTGTCCCCTCTTGGGCAGCCACCATGTCGACATCGATATAGTTGAGAATATACTGTATCTTGGGAATCTCGGCCATGCGGTGGTTGTGGATGAGGTCGCGATAGACATACTGCATCTCGGCCTTGAGGTGGGAGGCGGGGGTGTCCTTCTCGTAGAGCAGCGCCAGCGTGTGCTGATAGAGGTCGGCATACAGGTTGCGGAAGCGCTCGGCCACCTGTCGGCGCCGGCGCAGGATGGCGGCCTGTGCCGGAGCCAGCTCGCAGGCCCGTTGCCAACAGTAGTTGACGACGCTGAGCGTCGCCATGATGTCGTCGTTGGCCAAGTGGGAGTTGTGCCCTTCGAGGTGCAGCTGCGTGAGCAGGTCTCTCAGCTTGAAGCTCTTCAGGCGTGGAGCCACGAGGCGCACCAGCTTCAGCGAGTCGTAATAGGTGGGCCACAGCTGGCGCATGTCCATATCGGGACAGCGACGCAGCATGTTGTAGCGCATGATCTGATAGTCGTAGGTGGCGTTGTGGCCCAAGATGATGCTCTCTCCTGCAAAGTCGACGAACCGTCGGAAGCCCTCTTGCGGCGACAGATGCGGCTGTTGGGCATACTCCTCTATCAGAGGATTCGGGATGTCACCCAGCATCGACGGTATGGTACGGTCGGTATGGATAAAGAGATTCAGCTCGTCGACCACCCTACCCTGCCGCACCTTGATGGCAGCTATCTGCACGACATCGTCTTCGTAGACGTTCAGTCCCGTCGTCTCGGTGTCGAAGATGACAAACTCGCGCTGTTCGTAGTCGCTCATGAACTGTTGTAGGTAGGTGGTGCCGTCGTAGCACAGAAAGTCGGAGGGCGAGATGCCGTTGTTGAGCAGGTCGCTTGTGAAGCGGCGTGCTGCCGAATGGGTGCTGAAGAGACGGAGGCCCGTGAATATTCGGGACCAGGCGATGAAGTTGTTCTCCTGAACGACAACGTTGAAATGCGCGATGAGCAGGTGCATCTCGGGTGTGGAGAACACATCGGTGCCCGAAATCTTGAAGTGTGGCAGGCGCAAGGCGCGGCTGATGTCGTCGGCATCCGAGTTGAAGGCCACCACGACGGCAACGGTCTCGTCGGGGTGGTCGTGGTAGAGATTGCCAACGAGGCGCGCCACGTCGTTAGCCTCATCGGCATTGGTGAAGCTGTCCACGATCTGCAGCGCATCGGCGGTCTGCGGAGTGTCCACCTGCGTCTGGGGCAACAACTCCGGAGCGATGCCCAACTGCTGTTCGCCATAAGTGTTGTAGAGGTCGAGCAGATAGCGTGGCGAACGATAGTTGACGAAGAAGTTGTAGAGTCTGTCGCGCCCACATCGCTGCCGCAGGATGTCGAGCGTGTTGAGCTGGGCGCCCATGAACGAGAAGATGGCCTGCTGGGCATCGCCGAGATAGACAATGGTGGCATCGGGAGCGGCGATGCGGTCGATGATGGCCAGCTGGAGGGGGTTGAGGTCTTGCACCTCGTCTATCTGTATCCACTTCTTTGTCGCTATGACATGGCGACTGGCTGAATCAGGTGCGGCTGACTCCCCTTCGGTGAAGAAGTCGGGGACGGCTTCATAAGTGCGAAGCAGCAGGTCTTCGAAGTCGATGAGGTCGTTGGCTATTTTGTACAATTCGTAGTGACGGGCGCCGTAGAGTCCCTTCAACGCATCCATCGCTCCAGAAGACATCATCACAGACGTGTTGATGTAGTCGTCTATCTGTTCGTACAGCTGGATGGTGCCGTCTTGGGTGTAGGGCAGGTTCAGGGCACGGCACAGCTCGTGCAGCACCTGGGGCTGGAGGGCCTCGCGATGGACGATGAGCTCCTTCGGATAGCGCCGTCGGCACTGATACATCAGGTGCTGCAGGTTGATGATCTGCGAATAGCGCTGACGCTGCTTCGCGTCGGCAAGGATGTGCAGCTCGTCCTCGCCGAGGAAGTCGGCAATGATGCTCACCGACACATCGGTGTCGATGATGGCGGTACGCTCCGTCACGATGTGCTGGTCGAAGAGGAACTTCGAGCAGAAGCGGTGGACATTGCCGATGAAGAGTTTGTCGATGTCGGCAGCATCGGCTGTCCCCTCGACACGCTGAAGGATGCGCTCCTTCATGCCCCTTGACGCCCTGTTGGTGAAGGTGAGGCAAGCCATATCGTCGAAGGCGACGCCCTGGCTGTGCGCATACATGATACGCTCGGCCAGGACAGCCGTCTTGCCACACCCCGGCGGGGCCAACACCAAGTGACGGCCCCCCGAGGCATGGATGACGCGTAGCTGATCGTCGTTGAAAATGGGTTCCATGATTCAGCTGATGAGCAGGCTTCCACTCTGAAAAAAATGGAAAAAGACTAACGGTTGCCGACGAACTTCTTACACTTTACAACATAGAGGGAGGGCGTGTCGGTAGACTTCACCTGTCGGCCGTCGAGGGTGTAGACAGCCGTCGTGCCGTCGGCTACCGAGGCCCCCACCCCACTGATGGACGTAGGCGCGGCTGTAGCCTCTATCTCTATGGCTGCCCAGACCACCTGCGTGGCGGGTTTGCCGTCGATTCCCTCTGTCCGTCCCCAAGCATAGTCTACGGAGATGGGGATGTAGAGATGGAACTTACGCGCCTCGCCACCGCGGTTCCGGTAGGTGATGCGATACTCCTCGGGATAGTCGGTATGCTCCTCTTCGTCGGTAACAGCCGGAACGAGGTCGACGCTGACGTAGCCGTCGAGCTGGGGTATGTCGGCAATGCGATGCATCCGGGCGATACGCGCCGTGTCGGTGGTCTGCTGTCGCTCAGCGTCAGACAGGTCGTAGTCGCTGCGTATCTCGTCGAGCGAAGTGAAGAGACGGCTGATGCCATAGAAATCGTGGCCTACGAACCGATAGTCGGTGACGTCGCGGAAATGCTGCTGCCACGCCACCTCGGTGCCTCGCCAGTCGCTGATGGTCACGACATCGCGCAGAAGGAACGCATAGGGTTCGAACAGACGTGCCCAGAGATAGTAGGAATCGGCCGTGACGTCGATGGGCCGCATGAAGCGCACGTTGAAGAAGCGGTTGTTGAGCAGCATCTCATAGCAGGCCTCGGTGTAGATCTCGACATAAGCAGCAAAGGCCTGACCGCTGTCCATGAACGTTGCGGCTGTGTTCGTACCGTCGATGTTGCTATACTGCCCCGCACGGTTGAGGATGTCGCAGGCTTCGATACCGTTGACCCATACGATGTCCGTGCCGTTTTCGATACGGCAGATGGGCAGCGGCTCGGCATAATCGTCGCCAGCGTCGACGCTCACCACGCAGATGGCATCGGCCGTGGCGTTGAGCTGCAGCGTATACTCATGGCCGGAGAAACCCCTGACGGTCCAACGTCCGTCAGCATCGGCATTGAAGGCAGCGTTGCCGTTGGCTGTAGAGGGCAGCGTGAAGCGCAGCTGCACATCGTCAGAAGTGAAGGCGGTGAATCTCTCAGCATCGTAGGCCAGCATATTCTTCGAGAAATACTGTCGCAGGTTGTCGCGCAGTTCCGTGCCGGTGAGGTTCTCGCCACCTGTTATATAAGGAATGGGCGTTGCGACATGCAGCTCGCGTGCCGTTGCCTCGCTCGATGCCATGTCGTTGGTGTTGAGTTCATAGAAGCTGCTGACATATTTGCCTTGCACATCGGCGTAGGCCACATAGACGTTCTGTGCCGGGATGACAAGGTCGACATAGACAGCGGCATGATCCTTGTCGGTCAGGTTCTTGCGCACAAAGCGCACCGTGCCCGTCAGTGTCTGTCCGGCAACGCCCTGTCCTTTGGTCTGGATGAGCTGCTCGCGGGCTTCAGCGTAATCGCTCTTGCCCGTAAGGGCCTTGGCGATGCCGGGCAGTTGACCGAAATGCCATTCCAGCACATTGGTCTGGCGTCCTAAGTTGTCGAGGATGGTGTATTTCACTTCGCCGATGGTGTCGGTGAGTTCTTTCGGAACGTAGGTAAGTCGGCCGTCGACCATCGTCTTCTCAAACTGCACGGCTATGTTGCCTGCATCGTCGTAGGTGTCCAGTTCGTATTCGGCTTCAAACTGTCCTTTCGTATAACCCATTGTACCGATTTTCGACAATACGTTCACCTCTATCTGCGACCAGGTGGCGCGTGCCTGCGAGGTGCAGTCGAGGTAGAATGTGCCGTCGAGGGTGATAGAGGTGTAGATCTGGCTGTTGTCGTTTTCGGCAAAAACCACGTTGCTGCTCAAGGCAAGCAGCCCGAGCAGCAACGATTTGGTGCTTAATCTTTTCATTCCTATTTGAAGATTAGAGAATCAGTCGAGCTGTGCCAGTTTGTTGTCCGAGCCGAGCACTTCCTTGATCTTGTGGCTATAGAGCTCGTACATCAGGTCGCGAGCCGGACCGCAATACTTACGCGGGTCGAACTCACCGGGCTTGTCGTGGAACACCTTGCGGACGGCAGCGGTGAAGGCCAGGCGCGAGTCGGAGTCGATGTTGATCTTGCAGACAGCGCTCTTCGCAGCCTTGCGGAGCTGTTCTTCGGGAATACCCACAGCGTCGGGCAGCTTGCCGCCATACTCGTTGATGATGTCGACATACTCCTGCGGGACCGACGAGCTGCCATGCAGCACGATGGGGAATCCGGGCAGCTTCTCCATGATGGCGTCGAGCACATCGAAGGCCAGTGGCGGCGGCACGAGCTTGCCCGTCTTCGGGTCGCGTGTGCACTGCTCGGGCTTGAACTTATAGGCACCGTGGCTGGTGCCGATTGAGATGGCGAGGCTGTCAACGCCTGTCTTCGTCACGAAGTCAATCACCTCCTCGGGCTTCGTATAGTGGCTCTCCTCGGCCTGCACCTCGTCTTCCACACCGGCCAGCACGCCGAGCTCACCCTCTACGGTGACGTCAAACTGGTGGGCATACTCCACTACCTTCTTCGTCAGGGCGACATTCTCGTCGTAAGGCAGTGCTGAGCCGTCGATCATGACGCTCGAGAAGCCCATGTCGACGCAGCTCTTGCAGAGCTCGAAGCTATCACCATGATCCAGGTGGAGGCAGATTTCGGGGTGGTTGCAGCCCAGCTCCTTGGCATACTCCACAGCGCCCTGTGCCATGTAGCGCAGCAGCGTCTGGTTGGCATAGTTGCGGGCACCTTTCGACACCTGCAGGATGACGGGGCTCTTCAGGTCGCTCGAGGCCTTGATGATAGCCTGGAGCTGCTCCATATTGTTGAAGTTGAATGCTGGAATGGCATAACCGCCGTTGATGGCTTTCTTGAACATCTCTCTGGTGTTCACCAAGCCTAAATCTTTGTAACTTACCATAATACTATATTTATTAATTAAAAAAAGAAACTGTCTTTCTCGTCTTGTTTAACTTCATTGCTGTTTGAAAGCCGTGCCCCCAGGGACGGCACGGCTTTCTGTAGTGGTTTAGTATTCCATCACGGGAGGCAGCTCGGCGGCCATGGCCACCATCTTCTCTACCTCCTTGAGTGCCGGAACGCGGTTGACGAGGTTCTTCTCGTTGTTCACCTCCTCGAGCTTCGGCTGCAGGTTCTCGGGCTTGCGGTGCTTCAGCTCCTTGACGGTGTCGACGCCCGATGCCTCCAAGAGCTCGGCAAACTGCGGTCCTACACCGTGGATGCGGATAAGGTCGGCATGGTTGGTCCACTTCAGGATGAGCTTCTCACTGATGCCCGTCTCCTCGGCCAAGGCCTTCCGTCCGGCTTTCTTGGCACATTTCTCTAAAAGGATGTCGGTGTCTTTCACACCCACTGCGATGAGCTTCTCAGCATAAACGTCGCCCACGCCCTCGATGTCGATAATCTTGTACTTCATATCTCACAGGTTTTAAGTTAAACAAACGATATGCAAATGTACGCAATCTTTTTGAAACGCCGACAACTTCGGCCAATTTTTTTACATTTTTTATTACCCCCCTTACTCGTCCATCTGGAACAAGGGGTCGTCGGGCATCACCATGACGGGCTTCTGCTGCTCCATCTTCAGGATGTCCTCCGGAACGTATTTCTTGTCCACCACCAAGCGGAACATATACTCGCGGAACCACTCGTCGGTCATGATGATGCAGCCCTGCTGTCCCCACGAGGCACCCCAAGAGTTCTCCACCTTCCACTTCTTGGCCCTTCCCTGCTCGTCGAGGTCGACGGCAGTGAGCGTCATGGCATGGGTCGAACCGCTGTCGAAGGTGGCGATGCGCTGCGCCTTGTCCATCGTGAACCGGGTCTGGAAGAGCGACTCATAGTCGAAGTTGTCCAGCGAGCTGTAGCCGCGTGTGCGGTCGAGCTGCTTACCCACATCATACGAACTGTAGAGCTTCCGTCCGTCCTTCAATGAGGCGATGGCCAGCTGCTCTATCTCGTCCATCGGCAGGTTGAGGTATTTCCAGTTGTGGCCGTCGTAGGTGTGGCGGTCGTACTCCACCTCGTAGGTCTTATAATAGGCGTTGCGCGGGTCGTTCATCACCATGATAAACGAGCCGTTGATCGGTCCGCCCACCACCTCGCGGTAGAACTCCATCGGGGTGTAGGTCTTCGCCGCGCAGAGCGACTTGCCCTCCTTGTCCTTATAGGCATACGTGAACTGCTTGAGCGGTTCGCCCAGCGTCATGGCCAGCACGCGGTACACCTCGGAGAGCATGTCGGTCTTAGCCTTCTGGATGTCTTTCTTCGCCTTCTTGGCGTTCACCATGTCGCGCAGCTGCAGACCCTGCTGGCGCAGCAGACTCTTCATGATGCTAGCCATCTTCGACGTGTTCTCGGCCGAGAAGGTCTCGGGCATGGCTTCGCGGGGCACCAGTCCGTACTTGTCGGCCAGGTCGGCCACGCCGCAGAAGGTACCGCCGTCGTTGATCGGGCTCTTGAAGAAGAACTGCACCATCGGGTCGTTCATCGGCTTGCCGGCATGGTCGATGGCTGCCTGCAGGAAGAGGTTGGCCTTCTCCAGCTGGTCCCAGAAGAAGAGGTAGTCTTGCGAGAACTCCAGGCTGACCTTTGTGTTGGCGGGCACGAAGCCCAGCGTCGAATCGTTGCGCTGGGCGAAGTTGGAGCGCAACACGTTCATGCCCGAGAACATCCAGCAGCGCCCCGACTGCTTCTGGTCGGTGATGCTCTGCTTCGGTGTCTCCACGCTGAAGTAGGTGTCTATCTGCCGCTGTGCCTCGAAGTTGCGAGCCAGGTCGTCGATCTTGTTGGCTGCCAAGGCATTGAAGAGCGCCTTCTGCTGCGGTTGCTGTACTTGTTGAATCTGGCGTACCATCTGTTCGCTGAGGCCGCCTTCTTTTGTCTGTGCTGTTGCCGCCGTACTCAGTGCGAGCATGCCAGCCATGATGAAAAACTTGTTCATGCTTATTCTTTCTGTTATGTGATTACTCATTAAGTGGGTGCAAAGTTAAACATTTTATCCGAACAATACAAATAAAAACACACAAAACTTTCCTTTCATGCAGATGCAAGGAGGCTTTCCGGCTTAGTTTCATCCCGCAGGCACCCCGATGACAAGCGGGGGGATTGTGTAAAAATCTATAAATCTTCGTGGGGAGAGTTGCGCGAATCGCCGAAATTGCTTATTTTTGCAAAATGACACATCACAAAAGAAACAAGATGAAAAGAAGGATAAGGACAATGGTCGTCGGAGCGATAGTCGCCGCGACGACAATGGGATGCGCCACTCAGCAGGAACGGGCTGCCAGGGCTTCCGAGCAAGCGAAGAAGGTGGCAGAGGCGCTGAACACACGACGCTACACCATCAACGTAGACAGGATGCAGCCCCTGCGCGGCAGCACCAAGAACCTCTCGTTTGGTTATTCCGTAGAGGTGAGGAACGATACGCTCTTCTCCTACCTACCCTATTTCGGACGCGCCTACACCGTGCCCTACGGTGGCGGGAAGGCACTCAACTTCGAAGCACCCATCAGCCACTATCAGGAAGAGCAGGGAAGGAACGGACAGCGACATATAGAGATAGGGGTGGTGAATGAAGAGGACACCTATCTATACACCATCGAGGTGTTCGACAACGGACGCTCTTCGATTGATGTCAACGCCCGCGAACGCGAACGCATCGCCTTTACTGGACAAATGGAGGTGGAATAGAAAGGGAAGGACATGAAGAGAATAGCATTGACAGCCTTCGCGGCAACGCTCATAGCCACAGCAGCGGTGGCACAGGAGAAACCGGTGTTCACCACACTGATGGAGAACCCTATCACAAGCGTCAAGAACCAGAGTCGCAGCGGCACCTGCTGGGACTATGCCACGCTGGGATTCTTCGAGGGCGAGATTCTGAGGAAGACAGGCCGCACGGTGGACCTCTGCGAGATGTTCGTGGCCAACAAGAATTATATGGACGAGGCCATCTACCACGTACGCATGCACGGCGACTCGCGCTTCTCGGAGGGTGGCTCGGCCGACGACGTGCTGTGGGTGCTGCGCACACACGGCATCTGTCCGGAAGAGGCGATGCCGGCCCCTGGCTCGCTGACAGGCGACTCTCTGGCCAACTTCCATGAGTTCTTCCCCCTGCTGACACCCTACGTCGAAGCAGTGGCGAAGAGCGATGCCAAGAAGCTCTCCAACCAATGGAAGGCCGGGCTGCAAGCCATCCTCGATGCTTACCTTGGAGAGTGTCCCAAGCGCTTCAGCTACGAAGGGAAAGAATACACGCCACGCTCGTTTGCTGACAGCTTCGGACTGTGCTGGGACGACTACATCAGCGTGACAAGCTATCAGCACCACCCCTACCACGAGTGGTTCATCATTGAGGCTCCTTACAAATGGCGACCGCAACCCAGCTACAACCTTCCGCAGGACGAGCTGCTCCGACTGCTCGACACTGCTCTGGACAACGGCTATAACGTGTGCTGGGGTGGCGATGTCAGCGGCAACGGCTTCACACGGCAGGGGCTGGCACAGGAGCCGGTGGAGCCCTCGCCAGATGTGCGCCAGCAACGCTTCGATGGGTGGGAGTCGACCTACGACCACGTGATGCTCATCTTCGGCAAGGCGGTCGACCAGAACGGCACCGAATACTACAAGGTGAAGAACTCGTGGGGGACGTTTGGCGACTACGAGGGCATCTGGTACATGCAGAAGAACTACATCGCCATGAACACCTTCTACCTCTTCTTGAACCGCAACGCTGTGCCGGCACCGCAGCATGCAGCGACGAGCTCCGCCCACACGTCTACTTCACGCTGAGGGGGGAGTGAAAGGAGAGTTTTCAGAACTTATAAAAAGAGAAAAAAAGAGAGTCATGAAATATATCGTCATTGGCATCAGCGACGCACCGCAGCCTTTCTTCCCACCAGAGGTGCTCGACATCATCAGGCAGGGAAGCGTGTTCTCGGGCGGTCGCCGTCATCACGAACGGGTGGCGCATCTGCTGCCAGAGGGAGCCCAGTGGATAGATATCACTGTTCCGCTGAGCAAGGTGTTCGAACAATACGAAAGATTAGCGACAGCAACAGCCGAGGTGATTGTCTTCGCCTCGGGCGACCCACTCTTCTTCGGCTTTGCCAATACACTCAAGAGGTGGTGTGCGTCGAGGTGCGAGGATACCGTCGTGGTATATCCTGCACCCAACTCGCTGCAGATGCTGGCTCACCGTCTGGTGATGCCTTACCACGACATGCGCATCGTATCGCTGACGGGGCGTCCTTGGCACGAGTTCGACCGCGCCCTGATAGAGCGTTCGGCGAAGATAGGGGTGCTGACCGACCGCGAGCACACTCCGGCTGTCATCGCCCGGCGCATGTTGCAATATGGCTATATACCTTATTATATATATATCGGCGAACATCTGGGTAACCCCGAACGCGAACGTATCTACAAGCTCTCGCTCGAAGAGGCTGCCCACGGCTCGTTCGAGATGCCTAACTGCGTCATATTATCGAGGTACGAGGTACGAGGTACGTTGGGCGAGAATAGTTTCGTGGAAGGCGAAGATAGTAATCTCGCACCTCGCACCTCGCACCTCGCACCTCGATACTACGGCATTCCGGACAATCAGTTTGAGCTGCTTGACGGACGCGAGAAGATGATCACGAAAGCACCGATCCGTCTGCTGACGCTCGCCGCCTTAGAGCTGCAGAACCGCCAGTCGATGTGGGACATCGGGTTCTGCACGGGAAGCATCTCCATCGAGGCACGCCTGATGTTCCCACACCTCAGGGTGACGGCATTCGAGATACGCCCCGAAGGACAACGCCTGATGGACATCAACAGCCGTCGCTTCGGCGCACCGGGTATCACGACGTGCATCGGCGACTTCCTCGCCCTTCCCTGCGACGAACTCGACAAGCCCGATGCCATCTTCATCGGAGGGCATGGTGGCCATTTGGCCGACATCATCGGCAAGGCCAACGACTATCTGCTGCCCGGCGGCGTGATGGTCTACAACTGCGTGTCGCCCTCGTCGGTCAGCGACCGTCGCATCCGTTCGGACAGTCAGGAAATCTTCTGCCGGAAAGCCGCCGAGCTGGGTCTCATCGTAGAGCAACCGCTCCATGTGGCCATCAACGACTATCACCCCATCGACATTCTTAAAGCCCGTAAACCCTAAAGAAAACAAATAAACCATGGAAAGAATCTGGAAAGAAATCAAGAAGTTCGAAGAGATACGCTTCGAAATGTACAACAAAATTGCTAAGATTACCATCAATCGCGAACGCTACCGCAATGCGTTCACCCCCCGGACGACCTGGGAGATTTCACAGGCGCTCAACATCTGCCGCGAAGACCCCGGCATCCGCGTGGTCATCCTTACAGGAGCTGGCGACAAAGCCTTCTGCTCGGGAGGCGACATGCACGTGAAGGGCCGTGGCGGCTACGTAGGCGACGACGGCGTGCCACGGCTGAACGTGCTCGACGTGCAGATGCAGATACGCCGTCTGCCGAAACCCGTCATCGCGATGGTCAACGGCTACGCTATCGGAGGCGGACACGTGCTCCACCTCGTCTGCGACCTCACCATCGCTTCGGAGAATGCCATCTTCGGACAGACAGGTCCCAAGGTGGGTTCGTTCGACGCAGGCTTCGGCAGTAGCTACCTGGCACGCATCGTCGGCCAGAAGAAGGCGCGCGAGATATGGTTCCTCTGCCGCCAATACACCGCTCAGGAAGCCGAGCAGATGGGCATGGTGAACAAGGTAGTGCCCTTCGAACGGTTGGAGGACGAGTGTGTGGAATGGGCTGAGACGATGATGCTCCGCTCACCGTTAGCCCTGCGCATGATCAAGGCCGGTCTGAATGCAGAGCTCGACGGGCAGGCAGGCATCCAACAGCTCGCCGGCGATGCCACGATGCTCTACTATTATATGGACGAAGCACAGGAAGGAGGAAAGGCCTTCCTCGAGAAGCGCAAGCCCGACTTCGACCAATATCCCATCCTGCCGTAGCGTCGATTCATGAAAATGAACATTCAGATTAGCGAGCGGACGCTCCATTTCCGGCAGCCCGCTGGAACATCGCGCGGTACCTACCTGACGCGACATATCTGGCTGGTAAGCATCAGCGAAGGACAGTATACAGGCATCGGCGAATGTGCACCGCTGCCGCGTCTATCGTGCGACGACCTGCCCAACTATCGACAGTTGCTACAGGAAGCCTGCGATGACGTGGCACGAACAGGGCGGCTCGATGCCGAACGGCTTCGCCCCTACCCTTCCATCCTCTTCGGCCTGGAAACGGCGATGCTCCATCTGCAGCGCAGACAGACGGTTCTCTTCGACACTCCCTTTGGACGAGGCGAGGAGGGCATCCCTATCAACGGACTGGTGTGGATGGGCTCTCACGACGAGATGCTGCAGCGCATCGAAGAGAAGATGAAAGCGGGATTCAGATGCATCAAACTGAAGATAGGAGCCATCGGCTTCGACGAAGAACTGGACCTGATACGCTTCATCCGCAGCCGCTTCACGCGTGATGAGGTGGAGCTGCGCGTCGATGCCAACGGTGCTTTTGATCCCGATGAGGCATTGCAGAAGTTGGAGCTGCTGGCACAGTATGATATCCACTCCATCGAACAGCCCATCCGCCAAGGACAATGGGACGAGATGGCCCGGCTGTGCCGACTGTCGCCCCTGCCTATCGCCTTGGACGAAGAGCTCATCGGTGTGAACACACCCGACGAGAAGCAACGGCTGCTCGACACCATCCATCCTGCCTATATCATCCTGAAACCGTCGCTCCACGGCGGCATGGCTGGCAGCACAGAATGGATTGGGCTGGCTCGCGAGCGACAGATAGGCTCGTGGATAACGAGTGCCCTCGAGAGCAACATTGGCCTCAATGCCATCGCCCACTACGCTGCTCACGTCTACGGTCCCGACATCCGTATGCCGCAAGGTCTCGGAACGGGACAGCTCTTCACCGACAATATTGCCATGCCCCTTGAGATACGGGGGGAGAGGCTTTGGGTAATTGATAATTGATAATTGACAATTGATAATTGATAATTGACAATTGACAATTGACAATTGAGAATTGAGAATTGAGAATTGAGAATTGACAATTGATAATTAAGAATTGAGAATTGAAGATTGCATCAGATGAATCTCGAAGAGTTTCTGGAAGAATGGCATCATGACAGCCCACGGCTGCTGGTACACACCAGCGGATCGACAGGCAAGCCCAAACCGCTTTGGGTGGAGAAAGAGCGTATGCTGGCTTCTGCACGCATCACCTGCGACTTCTTGGGCTTGCAACCTGGCGACACGGCACTGCTCTGTATGTCGCTCGACTATATTGCGGGCAAGATGATGGTAGTCCGTGCCATAGAGCGACAACTGCGACTCGTCGCCGTTGAACCCAGTGGTCATCCGCTGGCTACGCTTTTAGGAAGGCAGGAAGGAACAGAGAAGACAGACGTCAACCTCATGGGTGCCCCAACTTTCGCCGCGATGGTGCCCATGCAGGTGTACAACTCGTTGCAGGTAGCCGAAGAACGTGAGCTGTTGCGGCAGATTCGCCACCTCATCATCGGCGGCGGAGCCATCGACGACGATATGGCCCGAGAGCTACATGACTTTCCCAACGCCGTATGGAGCACCTACGGCATGACGGAGACGCTCTCGCACATCGCCCTAAGAAGGCTCAACGGACCGGAAGCATCCAAATGGTACACCACGCTGCCTGGCATCGGCATCTGCACCGACGAAGAGGGATGTCTTGTCGTTGATGCTCCGAAGGTGTGCCCAACGCGGCTCCGCACCAACGACATCGCTGAAATACGCACAGCAGACCATGGCCCAACGACCGGAACTCCTCAACAGTTCCGCATCAT
>JAGBLC010000142.1 GCA_017635615.1 Prevotella sp. | reverse complement strand
TCAGTTTGTAGAACTCAGAATCGTAGTCGATGTTTTCCTCTACAACATTGAACATGTATACTGAATACGAGAATGGATTGCCAACCAGTCTCCAGTCATTGAAAGAGTATGTTGCGGAACCATCGTATGTGATGTTTAAAGCTGCATTCATCACTGGATAGATGCTACCTGTGAACTTCAGCGTCTTGTCTTCCTTGCTGGCATACAGATAGCCGTTGCCGACAGTGTTGTTGGCGAATTCTATATTATTAGGCAATTGCATGTCGAATATAGACATACCAAAGGAACGCCACTCGTTTGTCTGGTTTGCCAAGAAACGGAGTAGTCGTAGTCGTTGGAGAGCAGGTTTTCTACTTCTTCCGAAGAGGTGGTTCCAACGATGGGTGAAGCAATTAGGTAGTAGCCATCGCGTGTTCCCGTGTATCCCTTGATGTCCTTCTCGAAGGTTACCACGAGTTCGTTGCTATTCTGCTTCAGCTCGCCACCGTCCTTGATGGTGATGCTGCCGCCGTCGATTGTCACTTTGTTTGCCAAGGCGATCACGCCTGCGGGGATGGTGGCATCAGCCTGGATAGTCAGGTTGCAGGTTGCTGTCGGTACTCCTGCGGGCAGCCAGTTCTCGGCTACATCCCAGTTGCCTTCCGTGATGAAGAACTTGTCGTTCTCCGTCAGCGTGGTGAAGGTGGCAATCGGCGTTCCGGCGTTCTCCACGCCGTCTATGATGCCGATAATGGTGTATTCGTACTCCGTGCCCATCTCCAGGCCGGTCAGCTCGACAGAGGTATCTTCCGTCGCAATCTCTATCCACTCGCCGGCGGGGATGTCATCACCGTAGATGCCGAAGTTGTCGATGACAAGTAGGTAGCAGTCTTCGCTGACATGGTGAATGGCGATATAGCCAAGCTGTCCGGCATATGCGCTCAAATCTATGCTAATATTGCCTGTTGCTGTACTCATGGCTTTCAGTGTTGTCGTGAAGGTGCTGGTGCTGTTGTCTCTTGTGGACAGCAATACCTCGTAACTATCGGGATATGAAGAGGCATTTGCAGCTGAGAACTTCAGCGTGCCACCCAGTTCCATTTGTGGAGTGATTAGCCAGTTGTCAGCAGCGTATGCTGTGTAGCTGTCATTATCATAGCTGTAGGCAGTAGCTGCATAGCTTCCCGACTCGTCAGAAATCACCCAGCCGGGACCTTCGCCAGCGGTGACGATAGTCCACTGGTCGAGTCCGTTTTCGAAGTCGTCGAAGAAAAGCACATTGGCCTTTGCTGCCGTGCGGTACTTCACCTTGTAGCTGTCGTTCTCGCCCTGCCAGCTGATGGTGGCCGTGGTGTGCTGGGCGTCGACAGTAACATTTGTAGGCAGCGGGTTCGACGACGGGGTGGTGAAGCTTGTTCCTACCCATGCGCTGGTGCCGTCGGCATAGATGGCCTGCACCTCTACTTGGTAAGAAGAATCATCGTTAAGTCCAGTAAGGGTATATGGGCTATTGGCATCATTAACTGTTATCCATTCGCCTGTTTCACCAATGCCAGTGACTGTAATATTATCAACATTCAAGCGGAACATGTCTGTACAGTCGAAGTGTCGAATAGCAATATAACCCTTTTGGCCCAAGTATGCATTCAGGTCAGCGGTGTATTCTACATATACGCCAGTGGCGGTTGATTCTGCTACCAGCACAGTTGTAAAGTCGCCCACATTTGTGCCTGTAGTCGAGAGGTAGATTGCGAATTTCTCTGCAGTCCAATCTGGATCCTGGGCTCGTACCCAAAGTCTCAAAGTACCCAGAAGGTCTATCTGTGGTGAAACCAGCCAGTTGTCGGGCGTTAAAGCAGTATTATAATAACTTGCTGATGTAGCGCATGATGCATCAAACACAGTCGGGTTACCTGCTCCGTCTACACCTGTTTCTGAAGTGAAAATAAACCAGCCATAGCCGTCGCCGTCAGCATCAATAGTTGTCCATCCGTCAGGCAGGTCAGAGCTACCTTCAAAATCCTCTGATAATACAACTTCACCCTCTGAAATTGTCCTGTAACGCAGGTTGTAGCTGTCGGCTTCGCCTGTCCAGCTGACGTCAGCAGAGTTGGTCGTTACGTTGTTGGCTGTTACGTCGGTGGGTCTTTGGAACTGCTCCAGTGTGGTGAAGCTCACGGCGTCGCTCCAGTTGCTCTTCTCCTCGCCGACCACGGCGCGCACCTTGGCGGTGTAGCTGGTCTCGGGTGTGAGGTCGGTCAGAGTGAAGGGATTGCTGTCGGCAGCAATGACATTTTCCTCATCGGCGTTCAGACAGATCTCCCACTGCGTAGCCTCGCCAGCCTGTGTCCAGCTGAGCTGGGCGCTGTTGAAGGTGATGCCAGAAACAGCCAGCTCGGTGGGTTTCTGTGCTGCGGCGACGGAGCAGTCAACAAGGTAAGTGGCGATAATGCCTGAAGCAACTTGACATCCATTGTTGCACCCTTCATGTTCTGCAATCACCTCGTCGTTGATATCTGTAATCAGCCAGCCATTCTCTGTTGCGAAAGAGCCTGTTGTATAAACGAATTTGATTTCTCGACCGTTACAGACACTGAGGGTATACGAACTCTCGCCCCCTGTTGCCAAGGTATAGGTTCCTAACACTTTTTCCGTCTCGACATCAACCACGTCAAGCTTGCCACCACCCCATCCGTCTTTGTAGGAATCGGTCAACGTGATGTTAATGAGGCACTGGTCTTCGGGAGCGCAAATTTCTGTGACAAAGCTCACGGGATTCGTCCAGTTGCTCACGTCGCCGTCACCGCAGTTGGTGCGCACGCGTACATTATATACACTGGCATTGACAAGGCCGGTCAGGGTGTAGCTGTTGCCGCTGACGCCCTCGGCAACAATCGTTTCGTTCACCTCGATATCGAAGTTGTCGGCATCCGATGTCCAGCTCAGCACAGCCGAATCCAACGTGACATTGCTGACGGTAAGGCCTGTGGGGCGTCTGCAGGTGGGGCCTTCGCTGCCGGGTGTGTAGGTGAAGGTGGTCTTGGGAATGAAGTTCTTTTGGCTTGCTGCCACATCATCAAGGCTGCTGCTGTTGTAGCCAGCGACAGAGGCTCCTGTGATGGTTTCACCATAGAACTTGATGTTCTTATAACCGGCATCGGTGGTGTTCTCGATACCAATGAGCAGGTTGCCGCCTTGGTAGATGTACGGGTCGGTGAACTCGATGGTAAGCGTGCCGTCTGCGTTGATGGTGAATGTGCCTTGATACACTATCTGGCCATTGGCTTTCGGCTCGAAGGCGCTGATGGACGTATAGTCTACTTCCATCAGGTAGACGTCAGCTGTGCTTGCTGAGGTGTACGCTGCTGTCTGGTCGGTGTAGAACGTCATAGCCGTTATCGTAGCACCTCCGGCCATGTCTGTCAGGTCATCGGCAGGGAAGACCACCTGACTTCGCGTGAAGTCATCCCAATAGAAAATGTAAGCTGGCACCGTATTGGTTTGCGCGGTATTGTCGTGCACGGTCAGCTCTACTTGTGCTCTTGCATATCCTATGCAGGACATCAGGAGCGTCATGAAAAGTAAGAATTTTTTTGTCATAATACGCTTGTTTTTAAGTTTTGTAATGTTGTGATATGCTTGATGTTTCGATCAGGAATGAATATAGAGTAGATAAGTATGAATGTTTCAATATGCAAAGGTAAATATAAATATCCAAATCATCAAATTTTTTGTCACTTTTTTGTGTATTGTATGCAAAAATGTTTTATTGTTGCAAGAATATTCTGTCATGACCAAAAAAACGGCTGATGTCTGGTCACCCGATGACCAACGTTTGGTCATGTGATGACCAGATATCGGTCGAATTCTTGGTCAACAAGAATGACTTTCTCAAAAAAGGGGGGGAGTTGGCTATCCGTCGATTTCCTCGTATTCTACGTATTCGCCCTCGTCGTCGCTGATGATGCGGCGGCTGGCCTCTTCGGGCGAGCGCCGGTCGGAGATGTTGCCGCTGGTGTTGACGGAGTTGCCGTAGGTGTCCGTATGGCGTTGGGAGCGGTCGCCCCGGAGGCTGTTGAAAAGCTGACGTGCCGACCAGAGCAGTCGGACGACGATAGCGATGAACAAGACGACGCCAACGATGATGATGAAGAACAAGCTTTTCAGCAGTATCATACCTTATTATTATATACGGTGAGGATGCCGGAGAGCAAGACATACCAGGCGATGACAATGGCGATGCCCGGAATGCGGAAGACGAGGAGCAGGAGGAGCGATGTGCCGGCGAAGATGTACTTCACCTCGTTGCCGTGCCATCCCCATTGCTTGAACTTCAGGGCGAACATCGGCAGCTCGCTGACCAGGAGCCAGCAGCTGACGAGCATCATGGCCAACACGGCGGGGAGCATCCAGCGCGACGACTCCAGGAGGCTGCCGCCGCCGACGATGAGCGAAGCCCAGAAGAGGGCGTTGGCCGGTGTGGGCAGTCCGATGAACGAGGTGGTCTGCCGCTCGTCGAGGTTGAACTTCGCCAGTCGGAGTGCCGAGAAGGCTGCCATGAGGAAGGTGGCATAGGGTAGGGCGTTGCGCAGCGGTTCTATGGGGCCGGGATATTCCATCACCTTGAGCTGGAAGAAGAGCATGGCTGCGGGAGCCACACCGAAGGTGACGACGTCGGCCAGCGAGTCGAGCTCCTTGCCGATGGGCGACGATACCCGGAGCAGGCGTGCCGTCATGCCGTCGAAGAAGTCGAAGACGGCTCCGGCAACAATCCACACGAGTGCCATCGACGGGTTGCCGTAGAGTGCAAACGTCGTGGCGATGCAACCTGGGATGAGGTTGCAGCAAGTGATGCTATTGGGGATATGTTTTTTCATGAGGAGTTCAGAAGTGAAGGAGTTGAGGAGTAAAGGAGTGAGGGGGAACTCGTCAATTATCAATTGTCAATTATCAATTGTCAATTATCAATTGTTCTTCGGTAGTTTGGCGATGATGGTCTGGTCGCCTGTGGTGGACTGTCCCATCTTGACGCAGACCTCCGAGCCTAAGGGTAGGTAGACATCGACGCGCGAGCCGAACTTGATGAAGCCCAGGTGCTCGTCGATGTAGCAGTCTTCTTCGGCCTTGGCGTAGGTGACGATGCGCCGTGCCACGGCGCCTGCTATCTGTCGGCAGAGAATGTCGTGCCCATCCTCCGTTTCGATGAGTACGTCGGCGCGCTCGTTCTCCTCGCTGGCCTTGGGGAGCCATGCCTTGTGGAAATTACCATTCTGGTGGTATACCTGCTTCACCTTTCCGTCGACGGGAAACCAGTTGGCGTGCACGTTGAAGAGGCTCATGAAGATGCTCACCATCAGGCGGCGGTCGTGGAAGTAGCGGTCTTCGTCGACCTCCTCGATGACGACCACCTTGCCGTCGGCCGGTGCCACGACGATGCCTTCCGTGTCTTCACCGCTGAAGTAGCGGATGGGGCAGCGGAAGAAGTTCACCATGATGCAATAGACGGCTATCATCAGGCATACGTAGGCGTCGAAGACGAAGCCTGTGCCCAGCGTGTAGGCTATCAGCGCGCCGACGGCGACGATGCCGCACGCTGTGTAAATCAGCGTGTTGGTGCCTTCTCGGTGAAGGCGTATGTTCTTGATCTTTCTGATTCTTTTTCCCATTTCGCTTGGCGTTAATGCACAAATCGCTTGCAAAGTTACACATTTCTCGTTAAACAAAGAATTTTTTACAAAACATTAACATCGTTGGGCGGGCGGCTGAAGTTTCTTGTTATTTTTTTTCTACTTTCGTTGGTGGATTGAGAAAAAAGGCGTACATTTGCAAACAGAAAAACAAGATAGGCCACATGGAAGATTTCGTACATCTGCACGTACATACATACTACTCGATACTCGACGGACAGTCGAGCATCAAGGCACTGGTGAAGAAAGCCGTCGGCAACGGCATGCGCGGCATGGCCGTGACCGACCACGGCGACATGTTCGGCATCAAAGAGTTTTTCGACACCGTCGGCGGTGTCAACAAAGACCGCAAGAAGGCGGGGCTCGAACCCTTCAAGCCCATCTTCGGATGCGAGGTCTATGTGGCCAACGGCAAGAAGGAGAGCAAGGACAAGGCCAAGGGCGACGACCGCCGCTACCACCTCATCCTCTTGGCGAAGAACTATCAGGGCTACAAGAACCTTATAAAATTGGTATCGCGCGCGTGGGTGGACGGCTTCTATACCCGTCCGCGAACCGACCACGACGACCTGGAACGCTTTCACGAAGGAATCATCTGCTGTTCGGCCTGCCTGGCCGGAGAGGTGCCCAGGCGCATCCTTAACGACGACATACAGGGGGCGGAGGAGCTCATCCGGTGGTATAAGAACCTCTTCGGCGACGACTACTACCTGGAGCTGATGCGCCACGAGGTGACCGACCCCAACATACGCGCCAACCGCGAGACATTCCCCTTGCAGCAGAAGGTGAACCGTGTGCTCGTAGACCTGGCACGCAAGCACGGCGTGAAGCTCATCTGCACCAACGACTGCCACTTCGTCGACCAGGAGAATGCCGAGGCTCACGACCATCTGCTCTGCCTCTCTACAGGCAAAGACCTCGACGACCCCACCCGCATGCTCTATTCGAAGCAGGAGTGGTTCAAGACGCGCGAAGAGATGAACCAGGTGTTCGCCGACATTCCCGAGGCTCTCTCCAACACCATCGAGATATTGGACAAGGTGGAGTTC
>JAGBLC010000141.1 GCA_017635615.1 Prevotella sp. | reverse complement strand
CTTCAACTTCGTGGTGAAGGCCGACTCTATGCTGCTTATCCGCCAACAGCCGGAGGAAGTACTCAGCCTGATGCCCACCGACACCTTTGCCGTCCGCCGGCACGACCATCTTGTCGTGGCCGACATACGCATCATTCCCACCGACCCCGACGACAGTGTATGGGTGCAGGTGGCTCGCGACCAGTACTCCTTCGGATGGACTCCTGAAAGCGAACTGCTCCGTGCCGTCGATCCCGATGACCCCATCTCGCAGTTTATCTCTACCTTCAGCAACTCCCATCTGCTGGTGTTCCTCGTCGTCATCAGTCTGATCGCCTTCGCTTATCTCGTCAGGCGAATCCGTCGGCAGAATGCTAAGATCGTGCATTTCAACGACATCGACTCCGTCTATCCCACGCTCCTTGCGCTCACCGTGGCAGCTGCGGCTTCACTCTATGCCAGCATCCAGATGTTTGCACCGCAGTTGTGGCAGCATTTCTACTTCCATCCCACGCTCAACCCCTTCAGCGTTTCGCCGTTGCTCACCATCTTCCTTGTCAGCGTCTGGGCGATGCTCATCCTCGCTATCGCCTGCCTCGACGTCGTTCGTGTGCAGTTGCCTTTTGGCGAGGCAGTGCTCTATCTGTCGGGGCTGGTGGCCGTCTGTGCTTTCAACTATATCGTCTTCAGCCTCTCTACCTTATTATATATAGGCTATTTGCTGCTCGCTGCCTATTTCTTCTTCGCCATCCGAGCCTATCTGCGGGCCTCCCATTGCACCTTCATCTGCGGCAACTGCGGCAAGCCGTTGCACCAGAAAGGGCGCTGCCCTCATTGCGGGGCTGTCAACGAGTGAGCCTTCCCCCTCTATGTGGGCTTCAATATAAAAACGGACGGAAATGAATCAACGCATTTCCGTCCGCCTTATGATGCGATGCAATCGTCTTTTTACTTCACCATGACCTTACGGCCATTGACGATGTAGAGACCCTTCGTGGGATGCTCTACCTGACGGCCCTGCAGGTCGTAGATGGTTGATGGGTGTTGGTTGATAGGTGTTGAGGAGATGCCTGTGGCGACGTATACATTCTCGCGGATGTCGGCAAAGAAGTCTTTCCATCCGTCAAGCGTCTTGTATGTGTCTACCAGTCCGTCGAAGCCCTCCACGACCCAGAGCGTTGCCTCGGGATGGATGCCGGCAAAGATGTCGACGCTCGCCAAACCCTTCGGCTCATAGATGTTGGTATAGACATCCTTCAGCTGGGCGCAGTCTTTGAACACCTCGTCGGTCCACCTGTCGGTGTCGATGCAGTAGGGTATATACAAACGTTTGGCACCCGACTCAGCAAAGGAGCGGTCGAAGAGCCAGCAGTTGTCTGAATAAGGCAGCACGATTTCCTCGACAGCCGAAGTGCCCATGAAGCATTCCGAGCCTACCTCCTCGAGGTTGTAGCAGGAGCTCAAGAAAATGTTCTTCAGCTGCTTACAATCCTTGAAGGCCAGTGAATAGATATAGACCAGATTTTCGGGGAAGTTGATTTCCTCGACGGCCGAGCCCATGAAGGCTCCATCATAGATAGCCCAGAGGTTCTGCGGCAGCTTGACGGTCTTCAATGCGCCACAGCCGCTGAAGGCATACTCGCCCACATCCTGCAGCCATTCGCAGGCAGAGAAGTCGACATTGGTGATGTTGCCGTTGTTTTGGAAGGCTTCATTGTCGACCGACCACAGTACGTAGTCCATGTCCTCGTACATGATGGTAGCCGGAATGACCACCTCCGAGGGGTTCTTTCCCTTGGCCACACCGAGGAGCAGCAGATGGCGGTTGCTGACATCGCTCGCCCCTTCGAAGTAGGTCACCTCGTACTTGAAGTCGCCATCCTCGAAGACGACACCCGTCTGGTCGGTCAGTTCGCGGAGCGTCAGATAGGTGGTCCATCCGGGCAGTCCGTTAAAGTTGTCGTAACCACCCTCAGGTACAAACAGCACAGCTCCCTCGGCGACACCCTTGAAGGCATTGAGGGCAATGTCGCCAGGATCAAGGCACAGGGCAATCACCTTCGTCAGATTCTGGCAGTCGGCAAAGGCGAAGTCGTAGATGCAGTTGTGCACCTGGGCGGTGATGACCACCGACTTGATGCCCGACTCCGAGAAAGCACCCTGATGTATCTCCATGATATTGGTGGGGATGGTAACATCTGTCAGATTGGGACATTCGGCATACATCTCTTCAGCGATGTACGTCAACGTAGTGTTCTCGCAGATGTCGAGAAGTCCGGTTTGTGCGAAGCAGCGTTTGCCCAGGTCAGTGACGGTTTCTGGGATCGTCACCCTTGTCAGCTTGGTGCAACCCTCGAAGGCCGCCTCACCGATTGTTGTCAGATTCTTCGGAAGGTCTAAGTGGTACATCTGTGTACAGCCGGAGAAAGCTTTGCTGCCGATGCTGGGAATGCCGGTGTTGCTCAGGTCCATCCACACGATGTTCGTGTTGTTGCGGAAGGCTCGGTCGTCAATCTGTGTTGCTGAATAATAGTGGCGTGTTCCTGCAGGATCGACAACGCTGACGGAGCCATAGATTTCATAGCCCCAGAACATGGTTGCTGTGCAGTCGGGAGCTAAGCCTGTGATACGGCACTTTCCCAACACCCCCTCGCTGTCGTCTTCGTAGATATAATAGCTGAAGTATTTGTCGCTGACCGTCTGTCCCACCATCGTGAAGCTTTGGATGCGGTCGCCGAAGACGTTCCATCCCGTGCGGGCCTTGTAGAGATTCTCCGTTCCCTCGGGCACGATGAGCGCTACGTCGTCGGGAATACCGTCGAAGGCATCGGCGGTGATGTCCTGCGGGTCGTTGTCGTTACACCTGATGCCCTTCAGATTGGAGTTTCCGCCGAAGGCTTTGCTGCCGATATCCTTTAGCGTGGAGGGGAACTCCAGATGCTCGAAGCTGCAATTCAGGAAGGCTCCCGCGCCGATTTTCTTCACCTCGCCGAAGCTGAATCCGGTAAGTGTCGGGATGTTGGCAAAGCAACCGTCTTCGATGGTCTTGCAATCGCTTGTCCAATAGACGTTGTAGAGCTTGGTGCCGGCAAAGGCAAACTTACCGATATAGCTCATGGGCTTATGCGGATATGTCATATTGCCCAGCGAGATGTCTGAGAGGTTCTCGCAGTTCATGAAGGCTTTGTCTTCAATCTTGGTGAGAGAGCTCCATGTGGTTTCCAGCACCACGATGTTCTTGCATAGCTCCTTGCCTTCGGGCCAAGAGTCGTAGAGAGGGTTGTCGGGCGAGAAAGCCAGTTCGCCGATGGTCGTGATGTCCAGCCTCGTGCCGTCAATGACAGGCTCTGTGTAGGGCGCTCCCCACCGCGTCAGGTAGATTTTGCCGTCTTCGTGCAGCACGTCGGTGGAAGCCTTCTCGCTGAACTTCGTTGAGAAGCCGATGATCTTCACCGTGCTGTCGGTCACCTTTTCGTAGGTGAAATAGTCGTCCTCGAATGTCACGGTCTGCGCATTGGCGAGGATAGGCAGGGCCATGAGCATCGTCACGACGGCCACCAACTTTGTCATCATTTTGTTCATGATTGTTTCTGTTTTTTTTCGTTATTTTCGTTATTTTCGTTATTGTCGTTATTGTCGTTCTTAACGTTCTTAACGTTCTTAACGTTCTTAACGGTTTTGACGTTGTTATCGTCATTCCGCTATTTCACCACAACCTTCTTGCCTTCCTTGATGTACAGGCCCATCGTGGGCTGATGCACCTTGCGACCCTGCAGGTCGTAGACGGGCGCAGGTTGCTGGTTTCTGGGCATTGAGGGCTGGTCGATGCCGGTGGGCATGCCGTTGTGGTCGTAGATGGCATAGAAGTTCTTCCATCCGTTGAGGGTCATGTAGGTGCCTACCATGCCGTTGGGAACGAGCAGGATGGCATTGTCGTACGATCCTTCGAAAACAGCCTCGTCGATACCTGTCGGCGACGGGATGTCCACCTGCACGCGGCGCAGGTTCTTGCAGTTGCGGAACACACCGTCGCTGAAGTCGTCTTCCTCGACGTTGAAGGGGATATGGAGCACCGAGATGCCGCTCTCGGCAAAAGCGTCGAAGCCATAGTAGACGTCTGCCATGTTGGGCAGGTCGAGCTGATACAGGCTGGTACAGCCGTGGAAGGAGTCGTCGTTGACCATCTCGATGTTCTTGTTGAACACAATCTCCTTGAGCTGCTTACAGTCGCGGAAAGCCTCAACGCCCACACGCCCTGTATATTCGGGCAGTTCGACACGCTCTACGGCGGTGTTCTGGAAAGAGCGGTTGCCGATGACATAAATCTCCTCGGGCAGGTACAGGTACCGGAGGTTGCTACAGTCTTTGAAGGCCCCCTCGCCGATGCGGAACATCTTGTTGGGCAGCGATACCGTCTCGATGTTCTTGTTGCCGGCGAAGGCATCCGCCACAACGTATGTGATGGCATAGTCCATTCCCATGTGGCTGGCATAGTCGGCCATGCCGACATACGACTGGTCCGGGTTGTCGTCGGCAAAGCCTAACAGCTCTACCGAGCGCTCGCTGTCAGCGTTGTTGTATGCCATGTCGAAGGCATTCACCCGATAGCGGAAGCCGTTCTGTTCGAACTCATCGCCCTCGGTGTTCATCACCTTCAACGTGAGATACTTCGTCCATCCTGTCAGTGCGGCATACTGGTCGTAGCTATCTTCAGCGACATAGAGCGTGGCACCGCTCTTCACGCCCTTGAAGACACTCTCAGGGATGTCGCCAGGCGATGCTGCCAAGCCGACGACGGTCTCCAGGTTCTTACAGTTCATAAAGGCTCCCTCGCCGATGTCGCCGCTCAGGTAGCCATTCAGCACCACCGTCTTGAGGGCCGACCCGCTGAAGGCATGAGCCCTGACATAACCCATGTTGCTGGGCAGCTTCACTTCCTTCAGGTTGGGGCAGTCGGCAAAGGTCTCCTCTTCGATAACCGTCACCATCGATGGGATTGTGATGCCGTAAATACCCGATCCGGCGTATGCCCGCTTGCCGATGGAATACACGTTGTCGGGAAGTCCCATCCCCAACAGACCTGTGCATCCCTCGAAAGCTCCTTCGCCCACCCATTCAAGCGAGTTGGGAAAGCCTACAGAGAACAGCTCCTTGCTGTTGGCGAAAGCTCCTTCGTCGATGTATGTCAGATATTCGCACGTGCTGAAGTTGGCTATCGTCAGGTCGCTGTAGCGGAAGGCCTGCTTACCGATGCCTACCACGTCGAAGCTATGCCAGTCGCCCATCAGATCCTGCATGCTGGCTTGCTTTTTGGCTTCGTACCAGCCGATGCCATGTTCCGTGTAGCTGGGCGACAGACCGATGATCTCGCAGGTGTGGATGTCGTATTCTTTGTCGTCTGTCAACACTCGATACATGAACGTTCCATCGTCGAACTCCTTGCCCGCAAGCGATGTGCCCTCGATGGTGTAGAAGGCACTCCAGCCTGTAGCCGCAGCAAAGGCATCTTCCGCCCCGTCGGGTACAATCAGTACGGCATCGGCAGGCAGGTTGGCGAAGGCATCGGCCGAGATGGGATAGGGTGTCGGCCTGTTGGCGGTGACTGCCTTCAGGTTGGCGCACGATCCAAAGGCGTTGTCGGCGATGCCCCACGAGTCGTATATCGTGTTGCGCAGTTCCTTACACAGCGTGACAGTCTCCAATCCCGACTTGTAGAAAGCGTGACTTCCGATGTTCGAGGCATTCCTCACGTTGATGCTCTTCAGGTTCTTCGTGTTGGCAAAACAATAGCTCTCGATAACCGTCACATTCTCCGGCAGACTGATAT
>JAGBLC010000140.1 GCA_017635615.1 Prevotella sp. | reverse complement strand
GCTAAAGCTCTCGCAATTGCTGCTGAGGTGGGTGCCAGCGAGGCCAACATCATGAATGGTCTGGCCGACGACTATATCTATAATCGTACTGAGATTGCTGCTGATGGCGGTGATGCTGACCGTGGCGACTATGCTTATCAGACGGGCAACAGCGTGAACATGGGCGCTGCCAGCAAGAACGTCATCGACTTCATGAAGCGCAACGAAGATCCGCGCATGCTCGTGATGTTCACCAAGAACTCGTTCAACCAGGAGGTCATCCAGTCGTTCTTCGACGCCCAGGCCAACGATACTGAAGGCACAGTGAAGTCGGAAATACCGCAGTATATCCTCGACAACGTAGAATATACCGAAGATGCCGACGGTCACAAGACCTTCGTAGCTTGGAAAGGACAGGGCGAACCGTGGGTGCGCTACTATGGTATCCCTATCGGCATGAAGATAGACGAAAATGCAGAATACACTGGAGCTGACAACTATTTCGTGTCTACACGTTGGCAGGTCACCGAGGGTGACAACTCGAAGACCTATCGTCCCTACTCTACTTTTAATGAGGAACTGGTGCGTGGTCGTTGCGACTTCACCTTCCCCACACGTCCCAGCGGACGCACACTGCAGGATACCGAGGACGTGGCTTGGTGGGGTATGACGATGACAACGGCTGAGATGAACCTCTATCTCGCTGAGTTCAAGACCTTAGGTGCCAACCTGCCCAAATCGGCTCAGGAATATTTCGAGACAGCTGTGCGTGCTTCGGCTGAGGAGTATAACAAATTGGCTACGCTGAACAAGATTCCTTATTGGAACGAGAGTCAGTGCTTCGAAGGTCTTGGTGATGCTCCTATCACTTACGGAAGTGAGATGATCGATGCTATGCTTTCGCACTCGGACTATCAGCTGACGGGCGACAAGGCGAGCGACCTGGAGAAGATCTATGTTCAGATGTACCTCCACTTCTATTATCAGCCAGTGGACCAGTTTGTGACAGCACGCCGCTCGGGTGTGCCAAAGGTAGGTAGCTCGCTTATTCCTTGGGTGACGATGAAGGCGAGCAACGAGATTCCTCGTCGTCTGTATCAGGTGGAACCCAGCGTGACGAATACGATGAGGGAGCAAATTGTTGCAGCTTTCGAGCAGCAGGGCTTCACCTTCTGCGACGGTCAGAAGCCTGAAGTTCTGAGCCGTGAGCGTGTTTGGTACGACAAGAACGCGCCTGAGTTTGGTGCCGGTCCTAACTACTAATCGTTATATATCGAAAGAAAAGGAGGGTATGCCCGTCGTGGCATACCCTCTTTTTCTTTCCGTGATTTCCGTAATTTCTTTTCTTTCCGTGATTTCCGTGATTTCTGTGTGACCTTTTCACTCCCTGCTGCCTGCTTTATCTCACACAGAAATCACGGAAATCACAGAAATGCATATCTTCTCTTGCGGGCGAATTCTTGCTCTGGGAAGCATCGCCTCCTACGCTGCTCCCTATGCGCTAATATAGGAGGTCACGCTTTCCAGCGTGACACCTGCCACGTATGCGCTACCTATGTGCTGTTGCGACGCTGGGAAAGGCTACGGGTAGGCGAGCGTAGCTCGGGAATGGCATCGCCTCCTACGTCGCCACCTATGCGCTGTTGCGCGCGGAAACGCAGTTCCGCCCCTACAATGGTGCCAATGTAGGAGCGGAAAAATTGAGTCGGGGATTTCAAATTCCCATCTTCTCTTGCGGGCGAATTCTTGCTCTGCAAGCGACCATAGGTCGAGCAACTAATTCAACCGAACGTGAGACTTTTGATCGAGTCCGGCCGAGCGGACGACATAGATGCCATGCAGACCGCTGAGCGTCGTGGCCTGTCTGCGCACGAGCTTGCCGTCGAGCGTGTAGACATCGAACGGCTGTCTGTCGGTAATGAGCTGGCTGATGCCCGTATCGACGACATCAAGCGTCGTTGTGACGGGAGCCGACTCCTGTCCGTTGGCGTAGACTGCCGTTACGGCGAAGGTGTGTTCACCGCTTGAAAGACCCTCAAAGGGCAGGGTGTAAGTAGTCTGGTCGCCCTTGACCGTATCCACAAGGTTGCCCTCGTAGTAGACGTTACACACCGCTGGCTGTCCGCCCATCGTATAGGTGACATCGTCGATGACGATGACATACTGGTCGGTGACGTTGAAGTGGCGGATGGCCACATAGCCCGTCTGTCCGGCATACTCACTCAGATCGACGGTATACTCCATCATATCGCTCGTGGTGACCATCTCGTCAGTGACCTGTGTGAACGAAGCGGGATCGGTAGGATCGCCGGTAGAGACATAGACGGCGAAGTGCTCGTCGCTGTAGTCTTCGTCCTGTCCCATGGCATAGAACGAGAAGGTGCCGTCGAGGATGAGCTGCGGCGAGACGAGCCAGTTGTCAGGCGTCAGGGCACGCTCGGCATCGTTGCTGTAGCTCTCAGAGAAGCATGAGCCGAGACCGCTATTGGTAGCCATGAAAATGTTGTCATCGCCGTTGTTGTGACAGATCCAATTGAAGCTGTCGCCGTCGGCATCGATGGTAATCCATCCGCCGAATCCATCTTCGAAGCCTTCAGTGTATTGGACTGTCGCTGTAGGAGCCTCCCAACTGAGGTCGACACCCTCAGCATTCTCGGCCACGAGGTTCTCGGGAGCAGGTGCAATGGGTTCGGTGATGTTGACGGAGGTCTGTGCCTCGTCGTTCAATGCGTTCTCGTCAGCCGCATAGGAGATTGTAGCCGCGAGAGGCATATCGCCCGACGGGGTGAACACCGTCGTTTCGAGCCGTACCGTGAAGTTCTGCTTGGCGTATGCTGCCAAAGCTTCGTCGACAGTCCGTTCGAGGAGCACCTCGTCGCCGGCCTTGACGGTCAGCGTGAAGCCAGCGGCGGGCTGCTCACCCCAGTTGGTGACGGTGGCCATGACGTTCATGGCCTTTCCTGCCTGCAGCTCTTCAGCAGCTATCAACTCTACACCGAGGTCGTTGGCATGCTGGTCGATGACACGGATGTTGTCGACAATCAAAGCGTCGCCATAGACCATCTGGTCTTCCCAGTAGTCGTAGTAGGTGGCGTTGGTGATATGCGCCATGATACCCAAACTGATAAAGCGTCCGCCCTTCAGGCTGCTGAGGGGCACCTTGACCGTCTGATAGTCGTCGCCGACGGAGAAGGTTCCGAGCATCACGGCCTCGTCGTTGTTCTCCACACGTCCGATGATGTCTACCGACGTCACGCCTGCTCCAGCCAGATCGACGAGGAGTGTTGGGTTGGCAGCATCGCTGATGTTGATCTTACCCGACGTGAGGAAGATGTCGGTGTCGGGTTCCTGGGCAGTGAGTGCCACTGCCACGCCGTCGCCGTCGCTCGAGAGCATGTAGCTGAGCGCGGTGCTGTTGGTGTCCCAATAGTGACTGTCGCCAGACCATCCCTCCACGAAGGGCAGGTCGTACGGTTTACCGACGATGAGCATCACGGGGTCGTCGTTGAGATACGACTCGCCGGCCTCGTTGCGGGCTGCCATATACCACAGCTGGAAGCCCTGCTCGCCCTCGTCGGTGGGCCGCTGCAGCTCGTAGCTGTCGGCATCGCGAACAGTTGCCAAAGGTGTGTCGATAAACAGGGTGCTGTTGAACTCGCACTCGTAGAGCAGATAGTCTATCTCTGCGGGATTGACGATGCCGCCGTTGCGACCTGCCGTCACCTTGTCCCATGTGAAGAGGACGCTGCTCGTCTGGTCGACAGCTGCCATGTTTTGCACCTGGTCGGGAACGTCGAAGCCAACGTAGACGCTCACAGCCTCGCTCTTCGTTCCCACGCCGTCGGCATTGTAGGGTATGGCCTGATAGGTGACGGTGCCGTTTTCGCTAATATCCTCGTCGGTATAGTTGAGTGTGGCTCCCGGAGCGACATCCTCAAACTCGGTGACCACGCTGCCGTCGCGCAGCAGCTCTATCTTCGTGAGGTTGGCCGTCAGTGCGTTGCCTTCGTTGTCGAGGGTGGGAGCTGTGATGACGACCTCAGCCTTCTTCTGCCCTGTGGCATCGGGTGTTACGGTCAGCTCAGGTGCAGCGGGTGCCGTCAGTTCAGGAGCAGCCTCTACGGTGAGGCGATAGATCATGAGCATGTACATGTCGGCATCAGAGATACAATGGACGGCGACATGATAGATGCCGCTCTCGGTGCATTCGTAGATTCCTTCCACATCGATGCCACCGATAGGCTCCGTGCCCGTCAGCTCGGTGGGATCGATGGCTGTGTCGGTCAAGCCTTCCACCGTGGGCTGCTTACCCACTTTCACCTCGAAGCGCTCAACGTACTCACCGCCGGCCTCTGCACGCACGATGATGTTGTAGCGCTTGCCAGCCTCCATGCGGAGGGCGGGCGAAACGAGATAGTCGTCGGCATCGTTCGTCGAGTCGTATTCGTAGGCAGCATAGTTGATATTGTTCTCCCAGTACTTGCCGTCGTCGTTGGCATTGATGGTGGAGAACTGTTCGTAAGTACCATCTTCGCTGAAGTTGGCCACATACGGGATGTCAAATACCTCGCTCAGATGAACCATGAGCTGCTGGCTCTTGCCGCCTTGGCCGAAGCTGTTGGAGGCGACAACCTGATAGGTGTAGGTTCCGGCAACGAGCTCGGGGTCGTTGTCGGTATACGTAATCGGCGTTCCGGGTGCCACATCGCTGAAGGTCTTCACCACATTGTCGTCGCGAAGGAGGTCGAGCGTGATGTTTTCGGTGAGGTCGCCGCCGCCCAGGTTCTTTGTGGGAGCGGTGAAGCTGATGTCGATGGTCTTCGTCTCGACATTGGGAGAAGCCGTGAGGTCGCTGACGGCCTCCGGCGCATCGACGATGGTCTCATCGACGGCGAAACGGCTCACCTTCAGCGCGGCTTTGTCGGCATCGCTGATGGCATGGATACCGAAATAGTAGATACCCGACGTGGGCACGCTGACGATGAGGTTCTGCAGCGTCTGCGCCGTCTCCCAGTCGACGTCGGTGGGTTCTATCACCGTCTGGGTCATCGCCTCGGCTGTTGCCGCGCTGCCCAACATCACCTCGATGCGCTCATAGAAAGCTGCCGACGAGCAGAAGGCGTCGATGGCAAGGCTGTAGTGCTTGCCGGCCTCGAGGACGAACGCGGGCGAGACGAGCCAATCGTCGGCACTGCTCTCACCGTTGAACGAATAGACGGCCAGGTCGTCTTCCAGCTTCCACGTGAAGTCGTCGGCATTGGCATCAATAACGCTGAACCACTCGAAGCCCTCCTGGCCGAACGTATTCTCGTAAGGCAGGGTGTCGATGGGTTTGTAGGGATCGTCTATCTGGATGGTGATGTCGCTGTATTGTACGATTGCTGCCACATCGGTTGTGCTGCCGTTGAGCAACAGCGACATATCCGACGAGAGCTGCTGTGCCTCGGCATCGTAGGTCATGGTGAAGGCAGTCAGGTCGCCGCTGTCCATACCGATGGCATAGGCTCCGTCGCCCTGCTGCTGCAGTCCGGCGAAGATGACTCGGTCGCCCTCGATGGTGCCTTTCATCCATGCCTCAGGATAGTCGGCAAAGAGGCCCTTGAGATAGACATCGTCGCCATCGAAGCCTATCTCCACCTGACTCTTGAAGTGTTGCTGGGCATTGGCAGCCACCTCGTGTCCATGCGTAAACCACATCGCAGTGGAAAGACTTGCCGGCGGTTCGACAGTGACGACGGGCAGTGGCTCATAGTCGCCCTCGTAGGTCCATACCGTCTGATAGTCGCCCTGCCAGGCGAAGGCATCGTCGTCGTCCCAGAAGAGTCCCATGAAGATAGCGTCCGAAGAGCCTTGAAGAGTGAGCGTGGCATTCTCTTCGTCGAAGCTGAAGACGAAGTTGTCGCCATAGCTGCTGTATTCGCTGAAGAAGACGCCCTCGTCTTTATATCCCCATCGGATGCTGAAGGTGCATTCACCATTGGCGTTGTAATAAATGGGTTGCCGAGTAGGAACGACGAGGGTGTTGCCCTCGAGGGTTCCTTTCACCCAGGTTCCGGTGGGATAGCGAGAGAGGATATTGCGGATATACACCGTCTCGTCGTCGCACGTCACAATCTGTACGGTACCCGTCTGCTCCAAGACGGCCATGTTGTCATCGTTATCGAAGGCCCAGCCGCTGCGTCTGAATACCTGACGCTCGCCTTCTGGCGGTGCAACGATGATGCCATGCTCGTCGACCGTCTCACCGCTGGCCTTGCGGATGCGCATGGGCATCGACAGATTGTTGTAGAACGTCTCGGGCTTGAAAGATGCCGTACGGTCGGCGCGGAAGGGAACCTTCACGCCCTTCTCCGTCTTACCGGCCGACAGCTTGGCGAGAGACTTTGCTCCCCCCCTCGCGTTCACGTTTTTGTGCTGCCTGCTCAAGGTCAGTATCTTTTCCTTCACTTCGGCTTTCGCCTTCGTCGTCGACGAGATACCCTTCATCTCTCTCGACATCAGCACGCCTCCACGCTTTGCCACAGGTTGGGCGCCGACAGGCAACGACAGCATCACCGCTGTTGCCATCGCCAACATCGTCGTAATCTTTTTACACATAAGCTGTTTGTTTTAATCAAGGATTTTAAGTAAAAACTGACGCAAAATTAAAGCTTTTCGCGCAAACTTGCAAGTTTTTCGGGCGAATTATTGATAAAAAGTTGTAAGATTCGGCTACTTGTTGTATATTTGCACCCAATATTCCATGTTCAAACGGTTAAGAATAAACATCAAAAACAATCATATGAAAAGATTTCTGATTACACCCATTCTGTTCATGGTGTGCTGCCTGACGATGACAGCACAGCCGCGTCCGAAACTCGTCGTAGGCATCGCTGTAGACCAGATGCGCTGGGACTATCTCTATCGCTTCTATGACGAATACACCGAGGGAGGCTTCCGACGGATGCTCGGCGAGGGCTTCACCTGCGAGAACTGCCAGATCAACTACATCCCCTCCATCACCGCCATCGGCCACGCGTCGGCCTTCACAGGCTCCGTGCCCAGCATCCACGGCATTGCCGGCAACAACTTCATGAAAGATGGCGAATATGTCTACTGCTGCGAGGACACCGCCGAACAGACAGTAGGCAGCGACACGAAGAACGGACAACGCTCGCCGCGCAACCTCCTCGTGACCACTATCGGCGACGAACTCAAGACGGCCACCTCGTGGCAGTCGAAGGTGATAGGCATCTCGTTCAAAGACCGCGCTGCCATCTTCCCCTCAGGCCATCAGACCGATGCCGCCTACTGGTTCGACGGCAAGGCGCTCCGCTTCATCACCAGCACCTACTATATGAAGCAGCTCCCCCAGTGGGTCGACAGCTACAACAAAGACATCGAGAAACAGCTCTCCACCCTGCGCAAGCAGAACAAGGATGTGCGCGAAGACGGCAAGCCCGTGAGCGACATCAACCTCGTGCAGTACACACCGATGGGCAACCATATCACAGCCGACATGGCCCGTCTGGCCATCGAGAACGAACAGCTGGGACAGCGCGGACAGACCGACATGCTCACCGTGAGCTTCTCGTGCACCGACATCACGGGCCATCGCTACGGCACCCACCACGAGAAGACCCACGAGCAGTATATCGAGCTGGACAAGGAACTCTCCAAGCTCTTCAGCTATCTCGACGGAAAACTCGGCAAGGGACAGTATCTCGTCTTCCTCACCGCCGACCACGGAGCTGCCAACGGCATCCTGCAGAACCAGGAGCACCGCATCCCGTCTGACGGCTTCTACATTCCGAAAGAAGAGAAGCTCCTCAACGAGCATCTGCAGAGGACCTTCGGCACCGAAGAGAAACTCTCGAAGCGCATCATGGACTATAAGGTGGTGCTCGACCACGAGGCCATCGCACGTACAGGCATAGAAGAAAACAAGGTACGCGCCTGCATCGTCGACTTCCTGAAGACACGCCCCACCGTCATGTACTGCTTCGACATGGAGCATATCAGCGAGGCCAGCATTCCAGCCCTCATCAAAGAGAAGGCCCTCAACGGCTACAACCGCGAGCGGAGCGGTGACATACAGATTATCCTGAAGCCCGCCCACTACGCCGTCTGGGAGCACATCGACGCCGGCACCACCCACGGACTGTGGAACCCCTACGACTGCCACATCCCCTTCGTCCTCTTCGGCTGGGGTGTCAAGCATGGTGCCACGCAGGCAGAATGTCACATCTCAGACATCGCCCCCACCGTCTGCGCCCTGCTCCACATCCAAGCTCCCAACGGCTGCATCGGCAACCCCGTCGTGCAAGTCACCGACCACTAAACAACAGATAACAAAAAACTCCCACCGGCTTATCCTGTGGGAGTTTTTTCATTGTTGCTTTTCTGTATTCCGCTTTTTCTGCTTAGCATAGGATTGTTTCCATCGTCGTTTTCTGCACTTTCATGCCCATATTCTGATAGAAGCGGGATGCTGGGATGTTACCTTCCCAAACGTTCAGCGTGATGTTATGGCAGCCTATCGACTTGGCATATTCTCTGACATATTCGAACAGAGCCTTTCCGACATGACGGCCACGAGCATTCCCGTCGACACATATATCATCAATGTATAATGTCTTGATGTCTTGCAACAGGATGTCGTCCTTGATCTCCGTTATCTGACAGAAGGCGTAGCCTGATACGCCATTCCCGCCATCGAAGACGAAGACAGGTTTTTCTTCCGCGGTGAGCAGATTCTCAAGCTCTTGCCTATCATACTTCGTCGTATGTGGCCTGAACAGGTCGGGGCGTATCTCATGATGCACCATATTCACTTGGTGCAACAGGTCGATAATACGTCCGATGTCTTCTTTTATTGCTTTCCTGATCATAGTTTATATCTTCTTTGTTATTCTTGCCAGATAGTCATGATGACCGCCCTCTGCGACAATCTCGGCGACATATCCGAATCTCTTCGCTACGAGCTGTAGGGTGTCTTGATCGATGTACAGCCAGGGGAAAGGATCGCCGATGACATCCTTGTATTGCATCCTGAATGTCTGCTCGCCAAGGTAGCCCATCTCCGCCATCAAGTCGGGAGCATCCTCAAAGAGAAAGCTGATGTCCGACGAGTCGCACAACAACTGACCACCATGAGCCAACACCTTGTCCATCTGTCGGAAGAAGGCAGGCATTCTCTCCAGCTTACCGACGATGCCGATGCCGTTCATCAGCATGAGGATGGTGTCATACCGTCCTTCCAACGTGAAGAAGTCGTGTTCGACAGCTTTCTTGATACCCCTCAGCCTCATTGCCTCCACAGAGAGGGGTGACAGGTCGATGGCCGTCACGTCGATGCCTCGTTCTTGCAGGACAAGGCTGTGACAGCCTGCCCCCGCACCAACGTCAAGAACCTTTCCTCGTGCCATATCAAGGGCCTTCTGCTCTATATTTGGCATATCTTGATAACTGCGGAACAGCGTCTTCAGCGGCATCTCGTCATCCTGGAACATCGGGGAGAACACCTGTAGCCTGCCAAGCGCTCCCCCACCCTCACGGCCTTTCATTTGTCTTTGTTGCTTGGCACAGTCGAGGATGGCCGCTCCCATCGGGTCTGTCTTTCTGTCCATGGCTTATCAGTATTTCTAACTGTATGGGCATCACATGAATATGTCATGCCACTGGTTTGCCGTGCAAAGGTAAGAATTATTTCACAAAAGGAAGAATAAAAAAAGTTAAAGTTCTATTAAATAGTTAATCACAAATACGCTAATTGTAAATAAATGCTTACCTTTGCACCCGCTTTTTCGACGTAACCGATGGAAGGAAGAAGAGTAGCCTGTCTATGTTGCGCGAAACTATTATAAATTCAAACCGTTACAAAGAAAAATGGATTTAATCAAAGTTGCTGAAGAAGCATTTGCAACCGGTAAGAAGTACCCCGACTTCCGTTCGGGCGACACCATCACCGTTGCTTACAAAATCATTGAGGGTTCGAAAGAGCGTATCCAGCTCTATCGTGGCGTTGTCATCAAGATCTGTGGTCATGGCGACAAGAAGCGTTTCACCGTTCGCAAGATGTCTGGCACCGTGGGTGTAGAGCGTATCTTCCCCATCGAGAGCCCGAACATCGAGAGCATCGAGATCAACAAGTACGGTAAGGTGCGTCGCGCCAAGCTCTACTATCTGCGCAAGCTCACGGGTAAGAAGGCCCGCATCAAGGAGCGCCGCGTCAACCTCAAGAAGGAAGAGGCATAACCCCCTCTCTCCTTCCCTATCAGAAAGAACAAAGGACATCAGCCACGTCAGCGGCCGATGTCCTTCTTTTTTTGTTTCCCGGCATCCAAGGCGGTCAGTGCTTCAGCGTGAAGCGGGCAGCCTTGACGTCGCGGCTGTTGGGACCTATCATCACGTCGAAGTCACCGGGTTCGAGCACTTCCTCGCCGTTGCCGTCGTAGAAGAAGAGCTGCTGGCGTGTTATCGGGAACGTCACCTCACGGCTCTCTCCCGCCTTCAGGTGGATGCGCTGGAAGCCTTTCAGCTCTTTCACCGGGCGTGAGATGCTGGCCTGCAGGTCGCGGATGTAGAGCTGTACCACCTCGTCGGCATCGCGCGAGCCCGTATTGCTCACCATGACGGTGGCCGTCAGGCTGCCGTCCATTCCCATTTCCGACTGACTCAGACGGACGTCGCTATACGCGAAGGTGGTGTACGACAGTCCGTAGCCGAAGGGATAGAGGGCATCGTTGCGCACATCCAGATAGTTGCTGGCGTATTTGAAGAACTTGTCGGCTCCTTCAGCCACAGGGCGACCGGTGTTTAGGTGGTTATAGTAGAGCGGCACCTGACCTGTCGACTGCGGCATCGTGACGGTCAGTCGGCCCGAGGGCGACTTCTCACCGAAGAGCACGTCACAGATGGCTTCTGCCGTCTCCGAGCCTCCGAACCATACATTCAGGATGGCATCGACATGTTCCTGCTCCCATGTCAGCACGGTAGCACGTCCAGAGAAGTGGAGCAGCACGATGGGCTTGCCCAGACGAACCAGCTCTTCCAACAGCTCGCGCTGAGCATCGGGCATCTCCAAGCGCGAACGGCTGGCAGCCTCGCCACTCATATCGGCCGTCTCGCCCATTGCGCATACGATGACATCTGCCTCTCGGGCAATCCGAAGCGCCTCCTGCTTGGCCTGTTCGCCATCGACGCGGGGAATGTTCTTGCCAAACTCTCCAGCCTGCTGTTCGGCCTCGTCGTGACAGATGTTGCATCCTTGTGCATAGAGCAGACGGGGAGCTGCATCACCCACTGACGATATTGCCAAGCGTCGTTCCATTGCCTCCTTCAGCGTCAGGTAGCGATCGGGCGTATAGGCGACACACCACGTACCGGCCAGGTTGGCGCGGTCGTTGGCCAACGGGCCTATCAGGGCTATCTTCCCTGAAGGCGAGAGCGGCAACAGCTTCTCTCCCCTCTCGGGTGAGCCGGTGGGAGACTCGTTCTTCAGCAGCACGAAGGTTTCGGCAGCGATGTTGCGGGCCGCCTTCCTGTTCTCTGCCGTATAGATGTCGCGGGCGCGTCGTTTGGCGTCGCAGTAGCGGTAGGGGTCGTGGAACAGTCCCAGCTTGTATTTCGCTTCCAGTACGCGGCGACAGGCATCGTCGATTTCCTTCATCGTAATACGTCCTTCGTTGTACGATTTCTCCAACGTATAGAGGAATCCCTGGGCACACATATCCATGTCGGTGCCGGCCTTCAGAGCCATCGCCGACGCTCCCTGCAGGTCGCCGCCCACACCGTGTACGAGCATCTCGCCGATCGATCCGTAGTCGGTCACTACCAGTCCGTCGTAACCCCACTGTCGGCGCAGCACGTTGTTGATGAGCCAGCTGTTGGCCGTTGCGGGAATGCCGTCGACGATGTTGAACGATGTCATGAACGACCCTGCCCCTGCTTCGGCACATGCCTTGTAGGGTGGGAAGTATTGGTTGAACATGCGCAGTCGGCTCATGTCCACCGTGTTGTAGTCACGGCCAGCCTCGGCGGCACCATACAGAGCATAGTGCTTCACGCACGACAGCATGTTCTCGTTGCCTCTCACCTCCGTACCATCGGACCCTCGGCTGATTCCTTCATAGCCACGCACCATTGCAGCACCCATCAAACCTCCGAGGTAAGGGTCTTCGCCGTTGCTCTCTGCAGTGCGCCCCCAGCGGGCATCCACGCAGATGTCGACCATCGGCGAGAAGGTCCAGTTGATGCCGTCGGCAGTGGCCTCCTTGGCAGCGATGCGTGCTGCCGTCTCGGCGGCCTGCTCGTCCCACGAGCAGGAGAGGGCCAGGGGAATGGGGAAGATGGTCTCGTAGCCGTGGATAACATCCATGCCGATGATGAGCGGTATGCCCAGTCGGCTCTGTTTGACGGCGATGTCCTGCAGTTCGCGAATCTTGTCGGCCCCCTTCAGGTTGAACACGCCGCCCATCTGTCCTGCGGCAATCTTCGCCCCCACGTCGGTGTTCATCGCACCGCCCGTGACGATGTCGCCCGCCACCTGCAGGTTCAGCTGCCCTATCTTCTCTTGCAGCGTCATTTGCGACATCAGCGCGTCAACATACTCCTTCATCGGCATGATGGGTTCTGCCTGTTTCTTTCCTTTCTTCTGCGCCCATCCTGCCACCGGCAGCAGGCACAACAGTGTCCAAATCGTTATCTTCTTCATATTCGCTACGCTTTGTTTCAACGTATGTTGGTTTTACGGTAGAATGGTGCAAAGATACAACTATTTTTCGGAAACGGAAAAAAACAGACAGAAAACTTTCATTTAGGAAAAGAACATCACCACTTTTTCCGGCTTTTCCTTGGCACTTCCACGGATTTGTTGTATATTTGCAGCGTGACAAACAATAATAGAAAGAAAAGAATATGGCACTACGGAATAGTATGCAATTAACGAATGCTTCAGGCGAGATTTCTCCTGTTGATGCTTTGTGGGTTCTTATCCAGAGTCAGACAAAGGCCGTACGCAAGGCTCTTACCGAAAGGTTAGTTGCTGAACAATCAAAAAAAGAAAAGCAAGAAACCATGGTAAAGGAAACACTCTCAAAGGCTTTCGACGAACTTCATTCTGGGAAAGCCTTACACGATGCCCGTTCTATTTTCAACAGCTAATGAAGCATTCGGCATGAAGGTAACATTTGATTATTTGCCGGAATTCAAAAGATTGGCAAAAATCCTGGCTAAGAAATACAAGTCTTTTGAGAGTGACTACAACACTTTCTTAGACGAACTGGAAAACAATCCTTTTGGAGGAACACCACTTGGTCATCATACTTATAAAAACCGTATGGCTATTTCTGCTAAAGGAAAAGGTAAAAGCGGAGGGGCACGTGTCATCACGTACAACATCCAAAGAAGTGTTGACAGCGAAATTGTCATAACGCTTCTCACCATATACGACAAGGCAGATATAGATAACGTGTCAGACTCTTACTTACGCCGTCTTGTGCAGCAAATAGAATGAGTGACATGGCCTTGTCACAAGAACATAAAATATGCTTATAAGATTCAATATAGCAAGACCGTTGCCGCTGAAGCCATAGCGCCCCAGCGGCTTTCTTTTTTCCTCCGCATCAAGGAAAACACATCTTTTTTGTCTTTTTGTTTGGTGATTTCATTGATTTGTTGTATATTTGCAAATTAAAAAACATATTTACCCATGAAAAGATTTTGGATATTTCTACATCTAATGATTTTGGGAAGTGTTTTTTCAGCATTTGCAGATGTTGATGAAACCTTTCAGTTTATGGATAAGGACGGCAATATCATTGCCGATGGCTCAGAGTTGGTCTGCGACAAAGCAGAGACCGACGACTGGGGTGGCGTTTTAGTGCGTTCGGGCCTTTTTGTCAAGAACAATTCCACCGATGACAGGGTGTTGGTAAAGG
>JAGBLC010000139.1 GCA_017635615.1 Prevotella sp. | reverse complement strand
TATAATAGTAAGTTCTAAATCCCCCCTTTATACCCCCTCCCCTAGAAAACTGTGATACTGTGATACTGTGATAGGAGAAGGGTGAAATGAGAGTAGCAAGGGGTAAGACCTGCAGCTTGTAAGGTCTGCGTTGTGTAAGACGGGCCCACCCCGAACAAGGAAAGTGCAGTTTTGGGGCCGAAAAGTGCAGTTTTTCGCCCCAAGAATTTGCACATATCAAATTTTTTTTGTAACTTTACACCATAAAATAAATACTATTATGAAACGATACTACATTCTTGCCTTGCTGATGCTTGCCGCGATGATGGCTTTCGCTCAGGGAGGAAGCGGATTGAACTTAGCGGCAATCGACAAACAGGTGATTCCTGAAGACACGGCGGTGCGCAAGGGTGTGCTGAGCAACGGACTGACCTACTACGTTTGCCGAAATGACAAGCCTTCGAAGCAGGCGTTCTTCTATCTGCTGGTGAAGGCAGGCTCCATCGTGGAGCAGGACAACGAGCGGGGCATCGCCCACTTCGTGGAGCATATGCTGTTCAAGGGCACGACGCATTTCCCCGGTAGCGTGATCGACTTCTTCCGCCGCAACGGCCTGCAGTTCGGTCACGACACCAATGCCTTCACGGGCTTCACGACGGTGCGCTATCAGTTGAACGCCATTCCCGTGGACAACACGCTGCTGATGGACTCGTGCCTGTTGTTGCTTCGCGACTGGGCCGGCGATGCCATCATCGATGCCAAGGACGTGGAGAGCGAGCATAACGTCGTGGTGGAGGAGTGGCGCGTCAGGAACACCGTTTCCTATGCCCAGCAGTTGCTCAACGACCTCTTCAATCATTCCATCTATGTTGACCGTCTCCCCATCGGCGACATGGACATCGTAAAGAATTGCTCCCAGCAGTTGGTGCGCGACTTCTACGAGCGTTGGTATCAGCCTCAGAACCAGGCCGTTGTGGTGGTGGGCGACTTCGACCCCGACCAGATGGTGGAGAAGGTGAAGAAGATGTTTGGCGACCGCAAGCGGGGCACGACGGTTTCGCCCGTTCCACCAGCCATTCCCGACAACGAGATGCCCAAAACTCTATTGTATGCCGACAAGCAGCAACCCTTTGGTTCCATTGGGTTGATGATGAGACTGACCGAAGACTCGACAACGCCGAAGAACACGGTAGGCGGCATGAAGACAGCCATCCTGCGCGATGAGATTAAGAACCAGATGAATAATAAGCTCCGCGGCCTCAAGAAGAAATTTCCCGAGTTACTTGATGGCAGCGTCACGACGACCGACGTTGCCGACCTTGGCGACAAGTTGTGGATATTCAACCTGTCGGCACCTCAGGACAAGTGGCTCAGCACGTTGGAGCTGATGGCGAAGCAAGTGGAGCTGTTACGCCGCAAGGGATTCGGCAACAAAATTGTCTTCCCCTTCGCTCCCATGAGTCCAGAATACAATGCCGACTCTACCGCCATCATCCTTGCTGATACTTCGTTTGTGAAAACAGACCGTAACATCCAAAGCACCGAGTTCATCAATAGGTGTTTTGCCAACTTTTTCCGGAACGAAGCGATACTGTCGGACATGGCCAAAGGACTTGCCGAGCGACACATCAAGAACACTGTCACCGCTGAGGAACTTCAAGAGGAGTTCTGCCGGATGACCAGCGGGCGCAACATGCTCATCGGCGTGTTGATGACCGACAGCACGGCGCTGCCAAAGAAAGAAGAGGTGGAAGCGGTGTGGCAACGTGTCCGTCAGATGACCGACGAGCAGTTGGCAGACGTGGAGGTAGTAGAGGCGAAGAAGCTGGAGCGCATCAAAGTGGATAGCCTCGACATCCCTACGGTGCCTGGTAGCATCGTCAGTCAGCGGGTGCTGAACGATAGCATCAGCGAGGTCTGCTTGTCGAACGGCGTGAAGGTGGTGTTCTTGAAGCAGAAGACGGATGCCGACCTGATTAACTTCATGATTCAACGTCCGCAAGGCTATTCCGTGCTCAACGACAACGACATCCACTATCACGACATGTTGGGCAATTGCGTCAGGAAGTACAAATGTTGGAATGGAGAGTCGAATGTGCGGGTAGAGCCGTTCGAAGACAGATTCGATCACGGTGCCCGGTGGATAAAGGGCGACAGCCTCAATGCGTTCCGAGTGGAGTGTACGCTGAAGATGTTCTACAAGTCGCTGACCTCGACTGAGGTTGACTCTGTGGAGTTTGCCGAACAAAAGCAGAAGCTGATGGCGTCGGCCGCGGCTTTGTCGAGCCCTATGGTGCAATCGACCTTGAAAGTAGGACTGATGACGGCCGCTGAGACGAAGCGACTGATGCCGCCCTCGGCCGAGGTGGTATCCTCGATGAACATCGACCACCTGCGCGAGTTGGTGAAGGACTACTACTCGAACTACAACGGTTCGGTGATGGTGGTGCAGGGAAGCGTGGACGCCGATAGCATCATGCCCTATATCTTGAAATATGTGGGTGGTCTGCCCTCAAAGCCCGAGCGCGTGAAGCGCATGACGTGGCCCGCTGACCACTACAAGACGGAGAACACGGTCGTGGTGGAGAAGATTGAGAGTCCTGCTCCCATCGCCCAGACCATGATGTTCTACACATGTGAGAAGGGTTTCCGCTACACCCAGCAGTCGCATGCCCACAACGAGGTGTTGCTGAGCGTGTTGAGAGACTTGCTCATTCAGACGTTGCGCGTTCAGCATAGCGACGTCTACACCCCGCAAGTGCAGATGGAAGACGCCCTGTTGCCCGTGCCGCACATGAGGATCACCATTGCCTTCGCCTGCAATCCCACCCAGCGCGAGCGCATCGCAAAGGATGTGGAGCAACTGGTGAAGCAGATGACTGAGGGCAACCTCATCACGCAGGACCTCATCGACGGTTACCTCAAGACTCGCGAGAAGCAGCATGCCGATTACAAGGACAATGAATACACCCGCCGCCGCGACTACCTGACGCAGGAACTGAACGGCATCGTGGTGAAGGAGGGCGACATGACCTACGTCCGTCAGGTGACGCCGGCGTCGCTCCGCACCCACGTCAAGCAATTGCTGAAGCACGGCAACCTGCATGTGGGCTATCTGACGACCGAGTGATTTTGTGGAGTGGGTGCACATTGGGGACTTAGAAAATGAATGTTGCACCCCCGTCGGTACTTTTTTCGCGCTTTTCTTTGCAGAATCAGAAATAATTGCTACCTTTGTGCCAATAAACCCGCGGAGGCAGTTCCACGAGGGGCTGCCTCTGTGTGGTTTTGTGGGCTAAAGTTGCCCCCTTGATGATCTATTATTCACTTAAATAAAACAACAAGAATTATGTTCGAAGGACAACCTAAAGGACTCTACGCGTTGGCATTGGCCAACACTGGTGAGCGTTTCGGCTACTACACGATGATAGCCGTGTTTGCATTGTTTTTAAGAGCTAACTTTGGCCTCGAGCCAGGAACGGCCGGACTCATCTACAGTTCGTTCCTCATGCTCGTCTACTTCCTGCCGCTCGTGGGTGGTATCATGGCCGATAAGTTCGGTTTCGGTCGCATGGTGACCATCGGTATTCTCATCATGTTCCTGGGCTATCTGCTGCTGGCCGTGCCTATGGGCGGCGGCGGTGTGGCTATGGTGTGCATGGTGGCTGCGCTCATCTTTATCAGCTTCGGCACAGGACTCTTCAAGGGCAACCTGCAGGTGATGGTGGGTAATCTCTACGACGACCCCGCACTGGCCTCGAAGCGCGACTCGGCATTCTCCATTTTCTACATGGCCATCAACATCGGTGCACTCTTTGCTCCCACGGCTGCCATCAAGATCATGGAGTGGGCCCAGAAGAGTCTCGGCGTCTCTGAGAACGACTCTTATCACTTCGCCTTCGCCGTAGCCTGCGCCTCGCTGATTCTCTCCATCGCCATCTACTACGCCTTCCGCTCGTCCTTCCGCCACGTGGAGGGAGGCAAGAAGAAGGATAGCGCCGCTGCCGTGAGCACCGAGCCGGAGCTCTCGAAGGAGGAGACCAAGCAGCGCATCGTGGCCCTGTGCCTGGTGTTTGCGGTGGTGATTTTCTTCTGGATGGCATTCCACCAGAACGGCCTGACGCTGACGTACTTCGCCAATGAGTTCACCGAGAAGTCGGCCAGCGGTGTGCACACGATGCCGTTCGACGTGATCAACCTCGTGATGATTATCTTCATCGTCTATGCCCTGTTCTCATTCTTCCAGAGCAAGACGCAGAAGGCCAAGGGCATCTCGGCGCTGGTGATACTGGCCGCGCTCGGCGTGCTCTACTACAAGTACACGCAGGCTACGGGCACACTCGCCATCTCGGCTCCCATCTTCCAGCAGTTCAACCCCTTCTACGTGGTGGCTCTGACGCCCGTCTCGATGGCCATCTTCGGTGCTCTCGCCGCTAAGGGCAAGGAGCCTTCGGCACCCCGCAAGATTGCCTACGGTATGCTTGTGGCTGCCGTAGCCTTCTGCCTGATGCTCGTGGCATCGCAGGGCTTGCTGACGCCTAACGAGCAGGCTGCCGCCGGCGATGCAGGCAAGTTCGTGTCGCCCTACTGGCTCATCTCCGTCTACCTCGTGCTGACGTTCGGCGAGCTGCTGCTCTCGCCGATGGGCATCTCGTTCGTCTCGAAGGTGGCTCCCCCGAAGTATAAGGGTATGATGATGGGTGGATGGTTTGTGGCCACTGCCTTCGGCAACATGCTCGTCAGCGTGGGCGGTCTGCTCTGGGGCGGCCTCTCGCTCACCGTCGTCTGGGGCGTGTTCATCGTGCTCTGCCTGCTCTCGGCTCTCTTCATGTTTGCCATGATGAAGCGCTTGGAAAAAGTTGCGTAATAAAAAACATATAGAAATGGAAAAAATCCCTGTGCTGCTGCTCACGGGCTACCTGGGCAGCGGCAAGACCACACTCCTCAACCGTATCTTGAACAATCGCAGCGGCATTAAGTTTGCGGTGATTGTCAATGATATCGGTGAGGTGAACATTGATGCCGACCTGATAGAAAAGGGTGGCATAGTAGGACAAAAGGATGATAGTCTTGTGGCCCTGCAGAACGGCTGCATCTGCTGTACGCTGAAGATGGATCTCGTGGAGCAGCTGCGCGACATCACGCGCCAGCACCGCTTCGACTACATCGTGATTGAAGCCAGCGGCATCTGCGAACCGGCACCCATTGCCCAAACCATCTGTTCGATGCCGAGCATGGGGCTCGAATACGTCTACGACGGCGAGCCGGTGGTAGACTGCATCGTCAGCGTCGTCGATGCGCTCCGCATGCGCGACGAGTTTGGCAGCGGCGACCTTCTGATGCGCCACGACATTGAAGAAGAGGACATCGAGAACCTTGTCATCCAGCAGATAGAGTTCTGCAATATCATCTTGCTCAACAAGGCTTCCGAGGTGAAACCGGAGGAACTGGAGCGCGTGCGGCAGATTGTGCGGGCGCTTCAGCCAAAGGCCGAAATCATCGAGACGGATTATTGCGACGTGCCGTTCGAGAAAATCCTCCATACGGGCATGTTCGACTTCGATCAGGTAGCAACGTCAGCTGCTTGGATCAACGAAATCGAGAATCATCACGAAGACGATGATGACGACGATGACGATGACGAGCACGAGCACCACCATCACCACGACGATGACGACGACGACGAACATGAGCACCATCATCATCCCTCCCCCTCGGGGGAGTCGGAGGGGGGCTCCCACCACCACCATCACCATCATCATGATGAGGGGGAGGCTGAGGAATATGGCATCGGCACGTATGTCTACTACCGGCGCCCCGCTCTGAACCTTGGATTGTTCGATGAGTTTGTAGCCCGCCGCTGGCCGAAAGGCGTTATTCGGGCGAAAGGTATCTGCTGGTTCCACGACGAACCCGATATGTGCTACGTGTTCGAGCAGGCGGGCAAGCAGGTGAGCATTCGTCAGGCTGGCCAGTGGTACGCCACGATGCCCGAAAACGAGCTGCGTCTCTTCAAGGAGCAGAACCCGGGCTTGCAACGCGATTGGGACGACCGCTACGGCGACCGCATGCAGAAGCTGGTCTTCATAGGTCAGCATCTCGACAAGGAGGCCATTGCCCGCGAACTCGACCGCTGTTTGGAAGAGTAGAAAAGATGTGGCACACGCTTTTGCTCATAGCAGAAATCGTGAAAAACAATCGGCCCTGCACTCGTCCCGTACGGATGGTGTGGGGCCGATTTTCGAAAGTGAAGAAAAACGCGTATTTCCTTTGCGCTTTCCATCGTTTTTTGTATCTTTGCAGAAGATTTGATAATAACTATTAATTTACTTGATAAGTATGAAGAAACCTTTACTCTTATTGTTCGCCCTGCTGGCGGTCTGCACGATGCAGGCTCAGGAGGAAATTCTCTATGGAGTCTATACCGGCTCGGGCACGCTGAAAGGCATGGGCACGCAGAAGGCCGAGACCTACGATGTGGCGATGCATCTGCAGGACCCTGCGCTGGTTGGCATGCAGATAGTAGGCATCAATGTGCCTCTCAACGAAGGAGCCACCGTCACCGACTGCAAGGCTTGGCTGACGAGCGAGCTGACGTTGGACGGCGGTAAGAATGTGGCCGACATTGCTGAGGCTGACTTCACCGCCGACGGCAAGTGGGTGGAAGTGACGTTTGCCGAACCTTACACCGTCACCGAGGCTGGTGTCTACGCCGGCTACTCGCTGACCGTCCCCTCGGTGGTGACGTCGCAGGATGCCGACCCCAACAAGCGTCCCATCATGTGCGTTTCGAGCGAGGACATCGGCAACCTCTATATACACACTTCGCGTTCCGTGCGCAAATGGCGTCAGCTGGCCGAGACAGCCTACTATTCGACGGGTGCCTATGCGATGGTGGTGCGTCTGAAGGGGCCGCAGGTGAAGGAATATGCCGTCTCCGTATTGCCGCCCGACGAGCTCTCTACCTATGTGCTGAAGGGCAAGTCGGTCACGCTCACGCTTCAGTTGGAGAATCACGGTCTGGCCGACATCACCAACATTGACTACTACGTGGCCATCGACGGCCAACGCGCTGAAGAGGCCGACCGTCATGTCAACGTGTCGCTCAAGGGTGGCTACTACGGTCGTCGGGCCAATCTCAAGGTGCAGCTGCCTGTAGTGAGCGAAGCCGGCTCGCGTGAGGTGAACGTGGTGGTCACGAAGCTGAACGGCAAAGACAACGAAGATGCCGCCCCCGGCACGACCTTCTCGATGGCCTACCTCTCGGAGTATCCCAAGCACAAGCCCCTCATGGAGGAATACACCGGCACCTGGTGCCAGTATTGTCCGCGCGGTATGGCCGGTATGGAGGGTATGAACAAGCTCTATGGCGACGACTTCGTGGGTGTGGCTTTCCACAACGGCGACCCCATGCAGGTGACCGCTCTCTATCCCAACGACGTGAACAGCTTCCCCAACGGCTATCTCGACCGCGTGCTGAACGTCAATCCGTTCAGCGGCACGAGTGGTGGCAGTCTGGGCATCAAGGACGACTGGAAGCGCAGGCAGAGCATCATTGCTCCGGCATCCATCGAGCTGAAGGCCGTATGGGCCGACGAGGCTCAGACGAAGCTTGAGGTGACTTCCACGACCACCTTCGTGCGCGACTTCAAGAACAGCCCCTACCTGCTCACCTACATTCTGACGGCCGACGGCCTGAAAGGCGACACCAACGACTGGTGGCAGGTGAATGCGCTCTCCGGCGATGCCGAGGCCAAGAAAGACCCCTATCTGGCTGTCTTTGCCAATCAGTCGTCGCCCATCAAGAACATTGAGTACAACGACGTGGCCATCCAGCTCTCTAACTCGCGTGCGCTTGCAATGGAGGGGACGCTGCCCGGCTCGGTGGAAGGCGGCAAGGGCTATGAGCACAAATACGTCTTCGACGTGACGGAGAATGAGCTGGTGCAGGACAAGACCCGGTTGCGCCCCGTAGTGGTGCTCATCGACACGACGACGGGCGAGGCCGTCAATGCCGACAAGGTGGGCGTCAGCAGCGAGACCGACGGCATCAGCGAGATTCCTTCCGACGACGAGCTTCAACGGGCCGACGGCAGGTCGTACGACTTGCAGGGACGCGAGTTGAATGCTGCCCATCGGGCTATGCGTGGCATATATATTGTTAATGGTAAAAAAGTTATAAGATAATGAAAACAATCATCCTTTCCGTACTTTCCATGCTGTTCTCCGTAACGGCATCGGCGCAAGCCACAACGATTGCAAAACCGAGTCCAAAGCTGACTCCCGTCTCGAAAGTAACCGCCGACAAGCACGGCATCATCCGCGACCAGCCCGAGGGCGATTATCGTGTCTACGTGCGCGACGGCGGTGCAACCTATGCCACCATCTTCTTCATCAAGGAGAGCCAGGCCGGCATCGTGGAGGAAGTAGTGTTCAGTGAGGACGGCAAGACGTGCTGGCTGAAGAACATCGTCTCGCATGCCACCACCTACACTTGGGTGGAAGGCAGCGTGGAGGGCAACACCATCACCGTGCCCCTCGGCCAGATGGTCCACTGGTTCGACGACGGCAACTACGGCATGCGCCTGGCCCGCGTGAAGGTGGACGGCGACATCAACAAGTACACGGTAGACACGAAAGGCAGCGTGACGTTCACGATTGACGGCGACAAGCTGATTCTTAACGGCACCAGCGGCGACCCCGACGCCTCGATATTTGACGGACTGGGCCTCGTCTATACGGATTCCTACGATGGCGAGTGGAGCTATTATCTTGACTATGAGACGGTGCTCACTTATTTGGATGAGAAGCCGGTCACTCCGCCTGCCGACCTCGAGACCGAGGCGTTCTCGATGGAGAATGAAGACTACGGCCATCTGATGGAAGTGGGCTTCTACGGCAATGATGTGTACATGAGGAAGGTGACCGAAAGCAAGCTCGCCGACTCTTGGATTCGCGGCTACAAGGAAGATGGCAAGGTGGTGTTCCCCGCCCAGATGGCTGGTATCGGTGGAGCCTTTGCCTTCTACTTCTGCGGCATCGATGGCGTGAAAGAGGAAAATGAATATGGTGGCTATTCGTGGAAATATGAATGGCCGGGCAGCGATCTGGTGTTCGACTACGACGAGGAAACCCGCACGTTTACCACTTCGCAGACCCTCATGCTGACCACCTCGCTGAACGCCAACGACGGACGGGGCGAAATATTCCACAGCCCGAAGCTGCGCCCCTATGAGGAGCATGCCGGCACACCCTCCGACCCGTCGGTGATAGCCTTCGTAGAGTATGCCGGCGGAGCTCTGAACGTGGCGATGTTCGTGGTGCCGCTGGTCGACACAGAGGGTCGCTTCATGGATCCTGAAAAGTTGTCGTATCGTCTCTTCGTGGACGACGACGAGCCCTACATCTTGTATCCCGACGAGTATGAAGCACTCACGGAGCCGATGGAGGAGATTCCCTATCTCTACTCCGACCGCAAGGGTCCCATCATCGAGAAAGCCTACGGACTCTACGTCTATCAGACGGGCTTCGACCGCTTCGGCATTCAGAG
>JAGBLC010000008.1 GCA_017635615.1 Prevotella sp. | reverse complement strand
GACCATTGATCCTTGACCATTGATCCTTGACCATTGATCCTTGACCATTGATCCTTGACCATTGATCCTTGACCATTGATCCTTGACCATTGATCCTTGACCATTGAACAATCCCCCATCCCCTAAAGTCCCGTCTCTTATCAGGCGGATTCCATCCGCCGTTCAACACCCATCATTTAACACCCATCACCCCTAAAAAACCATGGAACATCCAGAAAACAGCGAAGAATACAAGGGACTGACCGTCAACAGCGGCGTCACCGGAACAACCATCATCAACCCCTATCTGCAGCGCGGACGCTTCAAGCGCCGCGAGCTCTCCGTCGACGAGATGGTAGAGGGTATCATCAAAGGCGATGTCACCATCCTCAGCCAGGCCGTGACACTCGTAGAAAGCATCCTTCCCGAGCATCAGGCCAAGGCGCAGGAGGTCATCGAGAAGTGTCTCCCCTACAGCGGCAACTCCGTTCGCATCGGTATCAGCGGTGTGCCGGGAGCCGGAAAGAGCACGTCTATCGACGAGTTTGGCATCCATGTGCTCGACCGCTTCCAGGGCAAGCTGGCCGTGCTGGCCATCGACCCCTCGTCGGAACGTTCGAAGGGTAGCATCCTCGGCGACAAGACGCGCATGGAGAAGCTCTCGCAGCGCAAAGATGCCTTCATTCGTCCTTCGCCAACAGCTGGCTCCTTGGGCGGCGTGGCCCGCAAGACGCGAGAGACCATCATCCTCTGCGAAGCTGCCGGCTACGATAAGATCTTCGTAGAGACCGTCGGCGTGGGACAGAGCGAGACGGCCTGCCACTCGATGGTCGACTTCTTCCTGCTCATCCAACTGGCCGGAACAGGCGACGAGCTGCAGGGCATCAAGCGGGGCATCATGGAGATAGCCGACGGCATCGCCATCAACAAGTGCGACGGCAACAACGTGGACAAGTGCCAGATGGCTGCCACCAACTTCCGCAACGCACTTCACTTCTTCCCCATGCCCGACAGCGGATGGGCACCCAAGGTGCTCTGCTACAGCGGCTTCTATGGCACCGGCGTGAAGGAGATATGGGACATGATCTACGAGTATCTGGAGTTTGTCAAGAAGAATGGCTACTTCGAGTTCCGACGTAACGAGCAGTCGAAATACTGGATGTACGAGAGTATCAACGAGCATCTGCGCAACTCGTTCTATCACAACCGTCATATCCAGGAACACATCGGCGAAGCCGAGCAGACCGTCCTCGCCGGACAGAAGACATCCTTCGCTGCTGCCAACGACCTGCTCAAGATGTACTTCAGCGAGCTGCGCCGGCAGGAATCGGGAGTGCGCCGCCAGCAGACAGGCTATTACGGCGACCGCAACCACTGATCGCCCTCATCACCCATCCCTCAAAAAGTACCGTCTCTTACCAGGCGGATTCCATCCGCCATCATCACCCATCACTCATCACCCACCACCCATCACCCATCACCCATGAAGATAGAGATAGACAGCGGCAGCGGATTCTGCTTCGGTGTGACGACAGCCATCCGCAAGGCAGAGGAAGAACTGGCCAAGGGCAACAAGCTCTACTGCCTGGGCGACATTGTGCACAACGGCATGGAGTGCGACCGCCTGGCACAGCTCGGACTCATCACCATCAACCACGACGAGATGCGCCAGCTCCACAACGTCAAGGTGCTCTTGCGAGCCCATGGCGAACCGCCCGAGACCTACCAGCTGGCGCAGCAGAACGGCATCGAGATTATCGATGCCACCTGCCCCGTGGTGCTGCAGCTGCAGCGGCGCATCAAGAAGCAGTACGAACACTCCCTCAACACCCCGCTCGGCCCGAAAGGACGCTTGCCAGGGCAAGAACCTCAACACCCAGCACCCCTCAACACCCAACACCCATCAGCCAACACCCAGATCGTCATCTTCGGCAAGCCTGGTCATGCTGAGGTGCTCGGTCTCGTCGGGCAGACGGAGAGCAAGGCCATCGTCATCGCCAACTTCGAGGATGTCAAGCGTCTCGACTTCTCGCGCGACATCTATCTCTATTCGCAGACAACGAAGTCGCTCGACGAGTTCCACCGTATCATCGAGTATATCCAGCAGCATATCTCGGCCGAAGCCACCTTCCAGAGCTTTGACACCATCTGCCGACAGGTGGCCAACCGCATGCCCAACATCAGTACGTTTGCAGCGCGCCACGACCTGGTGCTCTTTGTCTGCGGACGCAAGAGCAGCAACGGCCGCGTGCTTTTCGGTGAGTGCCAGCGTGTCAACCCCCGCAGCCACCTGATCGAAGGTCCTACGGAGATACAACGGGAATGGTTCGAGAATGTAGAGACTGTCGGCATCTGTGGAGCCACGAGTACGCCGAAATGGCTCATGGAGCAGTGCCGCGACTACATCAACACCCTGCTATAATGCACTTTTGAACGAAATATTGTATCTTTTGAAACATTTCTTACACGATGTTTCAGCGAAACACCGTAACTTTGCCCCGCATTTTCAAACTACATGAGCAAGAGTATGAATCAAAAGTTACGTATACAATCTATGAACAAGAAAACTTTCCTCGCACTGGCCATGCTGTCGGCATGCCATGCCGCTACCATCTATGCGCAGCAGCCAGCCGCCCACTTCGACATGTCACTCTCTGCTGGCGGCAACGTCACAGAACAAGTCAGCAACACTTCTTTCGCCGTCAACTCGCAGTTGCCAGCCTGCAACGTGGAGGGTATCGACGGAGAGGCCTTGCGCTTCGACGGCTATTCCAACTACGTCAGAGGCACGCTGCCCACCAGTTCGCTCAGCACGTCGACGCTCACCCTGCGCGTCGTACTGGCTGCCGAGAGCTATCCCATGATGCAGGTCGACGTAGCCGAGACGACACCCACCTTTGCCACCATCTGCGGCAATCTCGACGAGTCGGGCAAGAAGGGTCTTGCCCTTGAGCTCTCTTCGCAGGGCGACCTGCGCTTCCGCTTTGCTTCGGCCTACGCCAATGGCTATCTCTTCACCGTCAACGGCACGGAGAAGCTGCCACGGGGCCGATGGTGCGAGCTCTGTGCTGTGCTCGACAAGCCGTCGAACAGCGCCAAGCTCTATCTCGACGGTCGGGAGATAGGTTCCAGCAAGATGAGCCGTTCGGACATGATTCATGCCGCCGTCGACTTCTTCGTCGGTAAGGATGCCACCGAGCTGAAGCATGGGCCATTCTTCATCAACACCTTCTGCGGACTCATCGACGACATCGCCTTCTACAACGAGGCTGTCACTCCCTCAACACCCGTCACCCAACATCCATCACCCGACTTCAACTATCCCGCCGAACGATATGCTGAGAGCCTCTGGCGCCCTGCTTTCCACGCTATGCCCGGCGGCAGCTGGACCAACGAGACACACGGAATGACCTACAGCGACGGCAAGTGGCACGTCTTCTTCCAGAAGAATGCCAACGGCCCCTACATGTCGCGACTCCACTGGGGACACGTCACCTCTGACAATCTCTATCTCTGGCGCGAAGAGCCTATCGCCTTCGGACCCAGTGAAGACTACGATATCAAGGGCTGCTGGAGCGGATGTCTCTACGACGACAATGGCACGCCCACCATCCTCTATACCGCTGTCGACAACGCACGGGCCACCATCGCCAAGGCGACAGCCAACGATGGCTCGCTACTCGAATGGCAGAAGCAGGGCATCGTCGTCAACGGACGGCCTGCAGGACTCTCCGACGACTTCCGCGATCCCTACCACTTCACCGCTAACGGACAACAGTACATCATTGTCGGCACAAGCAAGAACAACGTCGGGGCCTGTACGCTCCACCGCTTGGAGAACGGCTCATGGACTAACGACGGCACCCTCTTCTTCCAAGGGGGCAATGCCAATCAGCATGGCACCTTCTGGGAGATGCCCAACGTCACACCGATGGGCGACGGACGATGGCTCTTCACCTGTACACCGCTCAATACGGGTGCCGGTGTGCGCACGCTCTGCTGGGTAGGCACCATCGGTGCCGACGGCAAGTTCACTCCTGACGGCTCGGGTATGCAATATCTCGAGATGGGCGGCATCAGCCGCGACGGCTACGGACTGCTCTCGCCCACCATCTATCAGACAACCGAAGGCAAGACGCTCCTGCTGGGCATCGTTCCAGACAAACTGCCCACACAGACCAACTTTGAGATGGGTTGGGCTCACAACTACTCGCTGCCACGCGAACTCAGTCTTGATGCCAATAACCAGCTCGTGCAGAAGCCCTACAGCGGACTGACTGCCATGCGCACACAGACGAAAGCTGAATATAGCGGCGACCTCCTCGGCCGGCAGTCGCTCGCTCCCGTTAGCGGCCGACAGATAGAGCTCGTGGGCGAGTTTACCGTCGGCTCCGGCGAGATGGGCTTCCGCTTCCTGAAGTCGGGCAACCGCCAGGCCATTCTCTCCTACGACGGCAACCGCGGTACACTGACACTCAACCTCACCTCTCTCGACCGTCAGGTCAACGACGCTCAGCCCTACAACGGCGTCTATTCCGCAACGCTGCCCGAAAAGCCCGCTGCCGGCGAGAAGCTCAAGCTCCACCTCTTCCTCGATGGCTCTATCGCGGACATCTTTGTCAACGACCGCTGGGCTTTCTCCGTCAGACTCTTCCCAACAGATGCTGCAGCAACGGAGGCTGAGGCTTTCTGCACAGCAACGACGACGTGCAACGTCAAGGCTTGGACACTCGATCCGCAACAGACGGCATCGGGTGGAGCAACAGCCATCACACGTGTTCAGTGTGATGCCTCTCAGCAGCATCAGCAGTTCTACGACCTTCAGGGACGATTGGTAACTCGTGGGTACGAGAAGGGCATCTACATCCAGGAAGGCCGCAAAGTGTGCATCCACTAACATTCGCCTATGCTTACCCTCATTGATACCCTCATTGTCGTGGGGATGGCTGTCGCTCAGACAGGCACCATCCACGAGGCTGACGGCCCCTATCGCCACACCTTCCGTCTCTGCAACGGAGGGACGGAGGCTGTCAGTCTCGTGCAAGGCTATACCTCCTGTCATTGCACGACCATCCTCTTCGACAAAGACCAACCCATAGCTCCTGGCGACACTGTCGACGTGACGCTCGTTTTCAACCCCCAAGGCAAGGGTGGCGACTTCTATGAAAGCGCCACCCTCCAGTACAGCACCATTGAAGAACGCACTCCTGAAAACATCTCTCGCACCCCCGCACCCTCGCACCCTCGTACCCCCGAAAACATCACCCTGGCTCTTGAGGGAACGTGCATCACCAGCGAAGAGACCCTGCTCCGGCAGTATCCCGTTCGTGTCAGCGACGATATCCGCCTCAACACCAATCGCTTCGACATTGGCATTCTCCATCCGGGCGACACCGTAAAGCGCACCGTTGCGGTGTTGCATCGTGACGACGGCGACCGCCGCGAGCTTTTCCCCGTCAGCTATACCGTCGGCCCCGACAGTCCCAAGGGTCTGCAGCACATTGCATGTCCCATCAGCATCCCGACGAAGGGTGGTGTCATCAGCACCACCATCACCCTCGACCTCGTTGTCAGGTAAGGAATCCTTTTTCGTTCATTTAACGCTAATAATAGGAAAAGAAAGTTAATTAGCGGATAAAATCGTGGGTTGTTCAGATATTTGCCTTATCTTTGCATGAAAAATGTAAGGATACGACCTGTAGTGTCCGATGCCAATGGAGAAACTCACATATTGTATTTGGGCAGCATTGCTGATGGTGGTGCTGGCCTGCCATGAAAACAGACAATACGACGAGCAGTTGCAGCGTGCCGATAGCCTGATGGAACAATCAGGCAGCGACATCGTGGCAGCTGCTGAAGGGCTCAATGCCATCCACGCCGATTATCATCGCATGAACCACAGGCAGCAGATGCGCTACCGACTGCTGCAGGTGAAGGCGCGTAACAAACTGGGTCAGTCGGTGGCAGGTGATAGCGTTATGCGCGATGTGGCCGACTACTACCGCCGTCACGGCACGCCCAACGAGCGTGTGGAGGCTCTCTACCTGCTGGCCCGCGTCTATCACGACCAAGGTCTGTTGCCACAAGCCATCGAGACCTACCAGATGGCCCACCAGGCTGCCGACACCACCCGTAGCGACTGCAACTGGAAGCACTTGTTTCTGGTGCACTCGCAGCTGTGCAGTATTTATTCTGAACAACGGATGCCGGATTATGAGCTTGAAGAATTGGAAAAGATGAAGCATCTGGCTAAGAGAGCTAACGACACGATCAACTATATCTTGTGTGAGCTTTGGAAAAGCGACTGCTTTTGGAGCATGGGAAAATATGAAAACGCTGTTGACCAAGAGCAAAAAGCAATACATCTGATGCGAGAGAATGGTTACGATGAATTGGCCAATGGCAGTTGTGGCACAACCATCTGGTATCTGATATCGCAGGGTAAAGCCTCGGAGGCCAGAAAGTATATGGACCTATATGAGAACGAGGCAGGGCTTTTCGATGAACATGGCAATATTGCGAAAGGACGGGAGGCTTACTATGCCTATATGGGGAAGTATTATTTGATGACAGGCAAACTCGATTCGGCTGAGTTCTTTTTCAGGAAGGTACTGATGTACGATGGAGAAAGAAACAACAAAGAAGGTGGCTATGAAGGACTGATGCAACTTTATAGCAAAAAACATCAGGCAGATTCTGTCGTTAAATATGCCAACCTCTATTGTAAGGCAAACGAGAAGGACATGTTGAGTAAGTCTACAGAGAAACTCGGTCATATCAAGGAAATGTACGATTACAGTCAGTACAAAATAGAGGCAGAGGCAAGCCGCCTGAAGGCCACAAGGACATTGCTTGTTGCTGTCTGCATCGTGCTTGTCTTACAGGTAGTATTGGTTATTCTTGCGTACGTCTATTATATATATAGGAAAAAAGCGCGTAAGAAACAAGAGGAGAAGAACATTCAGTATGCAGAGACCTACCGCATGTACACCAAGTTGATGAAAGAGCGGCAAGACGAGAAGGTGAGGATGGCGGCTGAGAAAGAAGCAATGCGCCATAAGTCTGCTGTCAGCGAAAAAGAGATCAATCGGCTGAATGCCATTATTCACAATAGCCAAAAAAAACAACAACGACCGGAAAAGTGGAGTCTTGAAGCATCTATCCTTTATAGTGACGAAGTGATATGTATGCACCAATATGCCGTGAAGGGCGTCGCTCCAGATTCTTTGTGGCTCGACTTAGAAACGAAAGCAGAGCTCTTCTTGCCTCGTTTTATGCAGACAATTAATGACGAGCAATATGCCCTAACTAATTTGGAACAGCGCATAGCTCTGTTGTTGAAGCTACGGTTCATCGGAGGCGAGATACAAAACCTGCTCGGGAAATCGTCTCAAAGCCTTACCAACAGCCGGGCCAATATCAACAAGAAACTGTTCAAAGGAGAAGGTGTAAAGGGGTTCGATGAAGCTCTTCACGCACTGGGTGAGGCAATTTCTCCGCCAGACATGTAAAAAATGTAAACCCACCGGAATCCCTCTGTTTATCGGGCTTTCCGACATTTAATACGATGACAGCTTCAGCACATGTAAATGATGTAAGCCGAAAATTTGGTGCATAGCCTGGAATAACCGTACCTTTGCACCCCGAATCCCGGAGCCTGGCAAACTGCCATGAGCAAAAGGAGGTAACTAAAAACAAAAAAGTTTATGAAAAAAGAAAGCTGACAATTGCTATTCTGATGATGCTTGCCACCGCAAGTACCATGAATGCACAGAGTGTGAATCCGAACGGTAATGCTGAACAAATCCCGTTGACTTGGACCGAAAGGCCTCCCATCAACACAGGCACACCATTTCCCAAAGCCCCTATGTTGATACCGTCTGTATACCTTAATGGTTACACGATCAATGTTGATAACCGACTGACAGGCTACACCCTTGAATTATATCAAGACGGTGAATTGACCTATCAGCATTTCATCCTCTATGGCGAATGCAGCATCGAGTTGCCATCCTCCCTCTCAGGAGAGTACACCATCCGCTTCATCAATGAAGATGGAAATGCATTTATAGGCGTGATAACACTATAACATTAATTATACAGTAGTCATTAGAATGAACATGAGAATAAAGAATTCTGATATGATAAAAAAGTTTCTTGGACGTTATGTCTTAGGGTTGATGTTGCTTTTGTGTTGCATGCCCGTTAAATCTCAAGAGATTGTTCATGTAATCTTTGAAGACAATTATACATTGGGAAGAACGGCTATGGATATGACGCATGAAGCAAAAAAAAGACGCACGCAGAGTGCGAACAGAGGAGTGATTTCATTCTCTTACGACAGTATTAACGACAAGGATCGTTCTGCAATAGAAGCTGCAGCCACTATTTGGAGTTCATACCTTGCTAATGGGGATACAGTTAAAATTGACATTGTTTATGATAATACAATGGCCTGTGACATCAAGACAGATGTTCTCTATTACAAGAATGGTGACACGGCATATCCATCAAGTCTTGCAAAACACCTTTTTTTGTATGACAACCCCATTCATGCAATAATCTCAATAAATGGTTGCTGTGATTGGGACGTTGACTCGGAAAATGGCGGAGTTTCGAAAAAAAATCTTACATACGCAATGCTTAGGTCTATTGCTCAGGTCATGGGTTTCGGAGGTTCCATCAAAAGAGGAAACCATAACGAAATTACTACAGGAATCAGAAATTGCTATTCTTTATTCGATAAGATTATCTTATTTTCCGATGGAAGCTATATGAAAGAAATACCTCTTTCTAATAGCAATAATGAAGAATTAAGCAGTTTTGTACAACCTTCTTGCGGCTTCCTGTACGTGAAGGAAGTCAATCAAGACAATATGTTGTATGCTCCATCTTCATTCGACGATGGCAAGTCTCTCAAATTTTTAATGAATACGTCATCGCTGATGAATTATGAGGAAGCATATAGTTGGGGAACAGAAATTGACAGCCTGACTATAGACCTACTCAACGAAATAGGTTGGCATCTCAAAAAAACTGCAGGCGAGATCAGAATCAAAGGAACCGGAATAGATGATAATGGCATAGCTTCAGCTTACACATCTCATCACTTTTATATTTTCCCAACAGCAGCCACGGTTTCCAATCCTCATTGGGAGTATAAGCTTCCCTTGAAAGATGGAGGGTTCCAAACTGTTTTGACATCAAACGATAATGAATTCACAACCCCTTCTGTTTCTAATGAGAATTTATATCTTCACGATTCCGAAGGTGATATACATGCTAAAATTCTCTTCACAGGAATAGTAAACGGCCAAAGTGTCAGCTTGGAATATAATCTTTCTTTGGAACTGAAACCAAGAATTGTCAAGTTGGAATATACCGATCTGACACCGAGTGATGGAAATCCAACGTACTATGATGTTCTTGTCAACGTGATATACGAAGGCGCTTACTATGTGTATGCAACGGTACGAGAAGAATATGCCAGTTCTGCAACAGCCTATAGCAGCTACACACCTTACTATGCTAGTATAAGAATGAATACAATCAGCGGGGTAGGTAATGCCACCGTCAAAGTGAAAGTACAAAACGAATACGGAACAACGACTAAGACCATCATCATTCCACAACAATACAGCGTGGATGACGGAGATCGAGCCCCGACAGATATACAGGTGTACAATCACTATGATGATATACAGGTGTACAATTACGATGGTGATCTAATAGGCCACATACACCAAATATCAGATCTTGAAAAGATGGATTTACGAGGATTCTTCTATCTGCGTTACTTTGAAAATGGCCAATATGTCAAATCCATAAAAATATATAAATGAATACTAGCAAGTTAATTATCGGAATGGCATGCACCCTTTGCATTCAAGCAAATGCGCAAGAAAAGCCACAGCCGCACATCGTAACTATTACAGACTCCGTCTGTGACGTGAAAATCCTTGAATTGGATTTCTTGTACGATAGTTTTGACTACGAGAATTGCTACTTCTTGAATACAGACTTTCAGATGGCTGCTGTTTGTAAGAATGTCTGCCAGATTGTATTTGAAGTGGTGATACCCAAACCAGACGGGACTCATTATTTTTGGGGATTTAATGTTGATGACGCCCAAGAAGGAATGACAATAAAGGGCGACACCATTCTCTTCAAGGGCTTGAATTACAATGGTGAAGTATGGGATTGGGGAGAACATTGGCGCATTCTTTTTTTGCACGATTATGGAAATCAAAAAAGAACTGCAGCCATAAGCGACTGGATGAACACTTCCGACTACGTCACCGACCCGGAAGTCAGGAAAGCATGCGAGGAGTATTATGTCGGCATCGTACCAGTTGCGCACGATGAGAATTTGAGGCCTATAATAGAAAACGGGGTTCTTTATCCGAACAACCAGAAAGTCAGTCTGTATTCTGCTCATGGGCTTCTGTTGAAGCAATATCTTGGTGAAGAAGCCATTCCCTTAAACAACCTTTCAAAGGGAGTTTATTTGATAAAAACGAATAGCGATACGATAAAAATTAACGTCAAATGAAAAAATACTATTATTCGTTGCCTGTTTGGCAATCCATCTTCATGGCTTCGGCCAAATAGCTGTTAACACAACAACAGAATTGTCTAATCATACAAACACGTGCAACTATGGTTTGCCTGTAGTCAGGCCAATAAACGGCGGTGCCAAAATCCTTGTCGATTATGAAGGAGATTGGCCATACTATATGAAAACAGCATTCCAATATGCATGTGAGATATGGGAGGAAGTGATGCCTACAACAATTCCTATCCATATTTCAGCTGTAATGGAAGAATCAGCAGAAGGTTCCGATGTGTTGTCTGATGTAGAGTATTTGAAACAATACAAACCTCAGGGCGAACTTAACCCGAACAGTGTCGCTATGACTGGCAAAACGACATTGTTCGGATTTCACATCAGCAGATTGATAGGTGAGGTCATTACCAATAATTTGGTGCATAGCCTGGAATAACCGTACCTTTGCACCCCGAATCCCGGAGTCTGTCAAACTGAGACCTATAATCAACCTACCGATTTCTAAATATGAGCTATGAATAGAGATTTGTTTTTTGAGAGAATGACATCCGGAAGGGATGTGTTCTCGGTTGTCTTGAGAGTTGTTTGTCTGTTTGTGTTTGTCGAATGGCTGGGCTTTATGCCCGGTTTCAGCGAACCTTGGCGGACTCTGTCGTTCGTGGCATTGGGCATAATCGTGGCAGCCTTCGTCGGGAAGGTTGTATGGGCGGTTTGTTCATCAAACACAATCTCCAAATAACTAACTCGAGAGAATGCAGTTCGGTTAGATAAGATCATACAAATGCGATTGTTTGCTGTCAAATTTGGCCGAACTGCTTTTCGCTATAACAGATAAAAATGAATTACAACCGATTGTTCTATCTTCTCTCACTAATTGCGTTCCAATTAGTCATGTATTTTTTCCTTCTGATAGCATTCGATCATCTTTATCTGATGCATCAAGAAGGTGTCAGCACGGCCTCTGTTTGTGGAGCAGTGATAAGTTTGTTGTTCGCTGTAGGCAGCATGATGATAATGACGAGGCACAAGGCAGGACTGAATTTACTGCATACTGCATCATCCATTATGATGAAGCTCATGTTTGCCGCTTGTTTGGGAGGTGCCGTCCATGCCATGATTGAACTCATATCAGGAGGCAGCCATGAGGTCTGGTTAAAGGTGTCTACTTTACTACTCATGGCATTGTCCGTCAGACTGCTTTTATGGCGCAAATCGATGGGACTTTTCGCACTTTATGCCTCTGCGGCAGTTTGTGTCGTGATGCGCTCCATGATTCAGGGTGAATCCGTTGGCGAAGCCGTATTAAAAAGTGTATGGCTTTGTGCCTCCACCTTGTTCTTCACCTACCTCAGTAGTGTGTCCCCCCGTTCGGGCGAATTTGAAATTCGTCCGTAGTGAGTGAAAGCATTTGATTAGCGCCATTGTAGGGGTGGAACGAACAGCGCATAAGTGGCAGGAATGTGGCAGGTGTCACGCTCGGAAGCGTGACCTCCTACATTAGCTGCAGCAAACCACGATGCAATATGCGGCATATTGGTCACCAATCTGCCGCATATTGCGATACTACATTAATAAAGTAGTCGCACTACATTAATAATGTAGTCTCACTACATTAATAAAGTAGTCGCACTACATTAATAAGGTAGTGTTGCCGTTTGCGGCAAATTGCATGGCGACGGATGGCATGTTGAAGTATGATCTGCTGCAACTTCGACAATACGGATGCATGCTTAATTTTCTTGAAAAAAGACATAATCTCAGCGAATCGTTTGGCAGTTCGCGGATTATTGCGTATATTTGCAGCTTGAACTTAGACAATTGATAATTGATAATTGACAATTGATAATATTAAAAGGTAAAGTCATGAGAAGAATCTGGACATTGACAATGCTCTTCGCCATCAGCCTGTCCATGATGGCACAGAGCAAGCTGACGCCCCAGGCGCAGATGAGTGTAGAACGCAGCAAGGCAAAAGCCGTGAGACAGTCGGCTCGCGCCAATGTTCCGCAGCCCGAACAGCGGCTGACGCTGGTGGTGAAGGTCGGCGAGAAGAATGCTGCTGCCACCTTCCGGCAGATGAAGGCAATGGGCATCGAGGTGAAGTCGAAACTGGGACGGCAAGCCGTCGTCAGCGTGCCAATAAGCCGTATTGATGCCCTGCAGCAGATAGAGGGCATCAGTCGCATCGATACGGGTCATAAAGGAAGACTGAAGACCGACGTGACGCGCGAGGTGTCGGGCGTGAACCTTCTGAACGGTCCGTCGCTCTCTGCCGAGGCGACAGCGTATACAGGCAAGGATGTCGTCGTGGCCTTGATAGACGTAGGCTTCGACTTCCAGCATCCTGCCTTCAAGGACAGCGAGGGGCGCTCACGCATCAAGTGTGTCTACAGGATCAACGACGATGGAGGCCACAAGTTCACCGTCAACGATCCCGAGGCCGGCGAATATACCTTCCCCGGTTCGGTCTACGACACTCCTGAGCTCATTGCCACGCTGACCAACGACGGCATCGACGAATATCACGGATCGCATACGGCAGGCATCGCCGCCGGCAGTCTGTCGCCCCAAGGCTTCGGAGGCATGGCCCCGGAGGCCGACATCGTGCTCATCCCCTTGGTCGACGACGAGGTGGAGGGTGTGGAGACGCTGGAGGAATATCTGGAGATAGCCTTCGGCTTCGTAGCAGCATACGCAGAGCAAAGCGACAAGCCCGTAGTGCTCAACGCCAGCATGAACAGCCACGGCGGACCGCACGACGGCACAAGCACCGTGACGGAGATGATAGAGGACCTTTCGGAGAGCCTGATACCCGTCTTCTCGGCAGGCAACGAGGGCGGCTTCCCCATCCACTTGTACCAAGAGTTTACGGATAAGAAGCAGTCGGTGAACACCGTGCTTGGCGGCATGATGGAAGACGAGACGGGAGAGTATGCGCTTATCAACGTGGCTGATGTCTACGGACGCACACGCCAGGGCGACGAGGTGAGCCTGCAGCTGTCGGTATGCACCGTGAACATGATGGGCAAGCTGAACGCTCAATGGACTTCGGAGAAGGTGACAGCCACGACAGGTGGCGACGACGTCACCTGCTATGTCTCGAGCGAAGACGACGCCACGCTGGCCAAGACCTATGAGGGAGAAATAGAGCTGACGGCGACGGACAACGGCGACGGAACACTCTCCGTGGGCCTCCATGCCGAAGGAGGCATGAAGAAGCTGGCCGTGTTGCGGCTGACGGTCAGCGGCTCCGACGGTACTGCCATCGACCTCTGGGACGACTATGTCGGCTTTGCCGGAACGCAGTTCTTAGGTTTGCCGGGACTGGTGGACGGCGACAGCGAGATGTCGGCAGGCGACTGGACCTGTACCGACCGCGTCGTCAGCGTCGGTGCCTATTGTGCCAATACCAACCTGCGCAGCTACGACGGCTCGGTGAAGGACACCTCGGTGACGGAAGACGAAGATGAAGAGCCCGACGTGCTGAACGACATCGCCACCTTCTCGAGCTACGGCACCTCGTTCAACGACATCACCCAGCCCACCATCACTGCTCCGGGCGTGAACATCGTATCGTCGTGGAACAGCTCCGTCATCACGGGTGAGGTGGCAGAAGGGATGCAGTGGATGGACGGTGCCTACGGAGCAGAGAGCGGCACGTCGATGTCTGCCCCTGTCGTGACAGGCATCGTGGCCCTGTGGCTGCAGGCCGATCCGACCATGACGCTCGACGACGTGAAGAACGTGATGAGTCATTCGGCCGTCAACGACGATTTCACCGCCAAGAACACCATCCGCTGGGGCTATGGTAAGATCAACGCTGCCAAGGGCATAGAGTATATCATGGGCCAGACGGGTATCAGCCAGCATTCGTCAACCGCCACCCGTCAAAACCCGTCAACCGTCTACGACCTGCAAGGACGTACCATCAATCGTCGGCCCTCGAAGGGACTCTACATCGTCAATGGCCGCAAATACGTCGTTCGTTGAAAAATTAAAGAATAAAAAATTAAAGAATTAAAACTTCTACCACCAACCATCAATAAGCTCTCTTAACAATGAATGAACTGGCATTGAAATACGGATGCAATCCGAACCAGAAGCCTTCACGTATCTTTATGGAGGAAGGCGAGTTACCCATCGAAGTGCTGTCGGGGCGTCCTGGCTACATCAATTTCCTTGACGCTCTGAACAGTTGGCAGTTGGTGCGCGAACTGAAACAGGCTACGGGGCTGCCCGCAGCAGCATCGTTCAAGCATGTGTCGCCTGCAGGAGCTGCCGTAGGACTGCCCCTGAGCGACACGCTCAGGAAGATCTACTTCGTCGACGACCTCTCCTTCGAGCTCTCTCCCATCGCCTGTGCTTATGCCCGTGCAAGAGGTGCCGACCGCATGAGCTCGTATGGCGACTTCGTGGCGCTCTCCGACACCTGCGACGAGGCAACGGCTCTCTTGCTGAAACGTGAGGTGAGCGACGGCATCATCGCGCCCGACTTCACTCCTGAAGCGCTGCAGATACTGCGCGAGAAACGGAAGGGAACGTATAACGTCATTAAGATAGACCCCGACTATCGTCCGGCTCCCATCGAACGCAAACAGGTGTTCGGCATCACTTTCGAGCAGGGACGCAACGAGATACGTCTTGACGACCCGGCTCTCTTCGAGAACATTCCTACGCAGAACAAGGCATTCACCCCAGAGGCTCGCCGCGACCTGATGATTGCCCTCATCACGCTGAAGTATACGCAGTCGAACTCCGTCTGCTACGTGAAGGACGGTCAGGCCATCGGTATTGGTGCCGGTCAGCAGAGTCGCATCCACTGCACCCGTCTGGCAGGCCAGAAGGCCGATACCTGGTGGCTCCGTCAGCACCCCAAGGTGATGGCGCTGCCCTTCGTTGACAATATCCGCAGGGCCGACCGCGACAACACCATCGACATCTATATTGGCGACGAGTGCGACGACGTGCTGCGCGACGGTGCCTGGCAACAGTTCTTCAAGCAGCAGCCCGAACCTCTCACCCGCGAGGAGAAGCACCAGTGGATAGCACAGAATCGTGGTGTTTGTCTCGGCAGCGATGCCTTCTTCCCCTTCGGCGACAACATCGAGCGCGCCCACAAGAGCGGCGTGGAATATATCGCGCAGGCTGGTGGCTCGGTGCGCGACGACCATGTCATCATGACCTGCGACAAGTACGACATCGCTATGGCCTTCACCGGTGTCAGACTGTTCCACCATTAATGAATGAAGAACGAAGAATGAAGAATTAAGATATGGACGACGATTTTCAGAGAATCCTTGAGAATGGCATCTCCTTCGGGCGTGGCGGCGAGCGCCGTGACGCCGACTCGGGGAAAGTGAAGACCAAGGCAAAGAAAAAGAAGTATATCACAGGTGCCCACGGCAGCGGCTCGGCCCGACAGAAGGCCAAATACCGCCAGCAGCGGGCCAACCGCCATAAGTAGTGAGAGCGTTATGAAGTATGCAGACTATATTCAGCAGATAGAGATAGACTCGCTCTGGGGAGGCAGGAAGCACGTGGTGTGGAACCTCGACAGGCAGGTGAACATTCTCAGCGGTATCAACGGTGTGGGCAAGAGCACCATCATCAACAAGGTGGTGAAGAGCCTCAGCACCAACGGCGACATCGTGAACCACCTGCTCAAAGGGGTGCGCATCCGAACGCAGCCCGCCGACGCCACGCACATACGCTTCGACGTGATACGATCGTTCGACCGGCCCATCCTCAACGCCGAATCGGTGAACAAGATGGACATCAGTCTGGCAACGGAGCTCGACTGGCAGCTCTACAAGCTGCAGCGAAAATACTTAGACTATCAGGTGAACATCGGCAACAAGATGATTGCCGCCCTGCAGAGCGGCGCGGCCGATGCAGCACAGCAGGCTCAGCAGATAAGCGAGCCGAAGAAGATGTTTCAGGACATCATCGACGACCTCTTCCGCGAAACGGGCAAGAAGATTGTGCGGACGGAGAACGAGATACGCTTCTCGCAGATTGGCGAGACGCTCGTGCCCTATCAGCTGTCGAGCGGCGAGAAGCAGATGCTGGCCATCATGCTCACCGTCCTGGTGGAAGACCAGTTGCCCTATGTGCTCTTCATGGACGAGCCGGAAGTGAGCCTGCACGTCGACTGGCAGCAGCGACTCATCGACCTTATCCTGCAGCTCAACCCCAATGTGCAGATCATCCTTACTACACACTCGCCTGCCGTCATCATGAACGGATGGATGGACAGCGTCACCGAGGTGAGCGACATTACGAATTGATAATTGACAATTGACAATTGATAATTGGCAATTGGGAGGTGAGAAGTAAAAGGTGAGCAAACTGAAGGAAAACATATCATCGGCTTATCTTGAGGCGGCCAACAAGCTTAACTCGAAGAAGGCTCGGCGCAGGATAGTGGCCTACGTCGAGAGCTACGACGACATCTTCTTCTGGCGAACCGTGCTCGACCCCTTCGAAGACGAAACACGCTACTTCGAGGTGATGCTGCCCTCGCACAAACGACTGGAGCGGGGCAAGAAGTCGGTGCTGATGAACCTGCTGGCAAAACGTTCGGGGAAAGACCTCATCTGCTGCGTCGATGCCGACTACGACTACCTCATTCAGGGTGTCACGGAGACGAGCCGGAAGATGCTCTCCAGCCCATACGTCGTGCATACATACGCTTACGCCATTGAAAACCTGCAGTGCTATGCTCCCTCGCTGCGCACGCTCTGCGTGGCCATCACGCTCAACGACAGGCAGATATTCGACTTCCTCGACTTCATGACGCGCTTCTCGGAAACCATCTTCCCACTCTTCGTGTGGAGCATCTGGCACTACCGGCGTGACATCTACAAGGAGTTCACCATCACCAGCTTCAACACCATCGTGCAGCTGGGGGGCTTCTCATTGGAAAACCCCGAAGCCTGCCTGAAACACCTCAAGCACAAGGTGTGGACGAAAATCAAGGAGCTGCAGGCAGTGCATCCCGATGCCAAGGAGAGCTACCTCGCCCTGAAGCAGGAACTGCAAGACATGGGTGTGACGCCGCAGACAACCTATCTCTACGTGCAGGGGCACCATCTGTTTGAGAAGATTGTCGTGCCAGTCATGTCGAAGGTGTGCCGCGAACTGGTGCGCGAGCGCGAGATGGAGATCAGGCGCCAGTCGGTACACACCACGCAGATGCGCAACGAGCTGTCGTGCTACAGCCATAGCACGCAGGACATCGAGCAGATGCTCAAGAAGAACCTGGGCTACGTCGTCTCGGAGCCTTATCGTCGCATCCAGCAGGACATCCGCCGTCTGTTATAAGAAATGAGAAGGAATGCTGTCCGCGCGATACCTCTTTTTATAAGAAATAGAACGTATGCAATATATCGGAGAATTGATATCGCTGGTCGTTTCCGTGCTGTGGACCATCTCCGCACTCGCCAGCGAAGTGGGAAGCAAGCATCTGGGTGTCTACGTACTCAACGTATGGCGGCTGGGGCTGTCGCTCCTCTTTGCAGGACTGCTCCTCTGGGCAACGATGGGGGCACCCTCTCCCGTCTATGCCGGCGGTGAGGCTTGGACATGGCTCTTGCTCTCGGGTGTCGTGGGCTACTTCTTCGGCGACTACTGCCTCTTCAGCAGCTATCTCGTCATCGGGTCGCGCTTCGGCATGCTCTTCATGACGCTGGCACCCATGTTCACTGCCTTCTTTGCTTGGCTGATGCTCGGACAGCAACTCTCGTGGAAAGCCTTGCTGGCGATGGTCGTCACACTGTCGGGTATCGCCATCACCGTGTTCCACCGCGGCGGCGGACACAAGGTGTCGCTCTCGCTGCCGCTGAAGGGAGTGCTCTTCGGTTTGGGCGCTGCGTTAGGACAGGGCGCCGGTCTGGTGATGAGCATGATCGGACTGAACCACTATCGTGCCGATGTGCCTTCCGACATGCTGCCGCAGATGGAGACCTGGCTGCCCTTTGCCGCCAACATGATACGCTGCCTGGCAGGGACGCTCTGCTTCACGGCCTGTCTGCTATGGCGCGGCGAGATGCACCTCATGGCTGAGAGTCGCCACGACCACAAGGGACTGCTCGCAATGCTCTGCGCCGTCTTCGTGGGACCCTTCTTCGGGGTGAGTCTCTCGCTGATGGCTGTGCAGTATACGGCGGCAGGCATCGCCAGCACGCTCATGGCGCTGACGCCCATCATGATCCTGCTGCCCTCAAAATGGCTGTTCCATCAGCCCATCACGTGGAAGGCCGTCGCCGGTGCCGTCATCTCGTGTGTCGGCGTGTCGCTCTTCTTCCTTTTGTGACATTGAACATTGAGTATTAAACATTGAACATTAGGCATTATGAATGTTGACAGAATCAGAGAAATTATAGAACGGCAGCCCAACCTCTCGACAGCGTTGGGCATGAACTTCATCAATACCCCCGACGACGATATGTGCCAGGCCACCATGAAGGTGGACGAACGCAACCGACAACCCTTTGGTTTCCTCAGCGGAGGTGCCTCGCTGGCTCTGGCAGAGAATCTGGCTGGCGTGGGCAGCTCGGCACTCTGTCCGGGTAAGATATGCGTGGGCATCAGTGTCAGTGGCGAGCATGTCAAGGCCGTCGCCGAAGGGGATACCGTCACGGCAACCGCCCGCCTGGTGAGCAAGGGGCGCAAGCTGCACGTCTGGGATGTGCATATTGAGGACAGCCAGGGTGAGCTCATATCAACCATCCACGTAACCAACTATATCATCACCCCCAAAGCGCAGAAGTCATGAACAACGCCGACGTCAACAGCTTCGCCATCTACCGACTGCCCGGCGAGACGCTCTGCACCCTTATTCAGCAGGAAGGAGAGCCTCAGACATTGCGCTCTCTTGCCGATTTGAATGGATGTAGTGGCTTCGTCATGGCACCTTTCGTACCGACGGCGGAGAGTCCGTTGCTCTTGCTGTCGGAAGCACAGCGAACCGTCTGTCACGTCGACCGTCTCCCGGACAACCTTCTTCCGGCAGCCTGTCGGTACAGCAGCCGTGAAACAGGAGGCGAGACGACGCGGCAGCACTATGCCATCGACTTCGCCAACTTTCATGCACAACTCTTGGAGGGGCGATTCCAGAAACTCGTCCTGGCTCGTTCAGCCTTCCTTCAAGCACCGCTAAAAGAACCGGTGGCGTTGTTCCGGCATGCCTGTCAGGCCTATCCCGATGCCTTCGTTGCCCTCATTTCCACACCGCAGAGCGGCACGTGGCTCATGGCGACCCCAGAGGTGCTCGTAGAAGGAACGGCCGACCGTTGGCACACTATGGCACTGGCCGGCACGATGGAGGCTGCCGGGCCGTGGAGCATCAAGAATATCCAGGAGCAACGCTACGTCACCACCTATATCATGAAGTGTCTCGAGCGTTTCGCCTCCGATATCCGCGAGGAGGGACCCGTCACCGTTCAGGCAGCCAATGTGGTGCATCTGCGCAGCGATTTTCGTTTCACGCTCGACGACCCAACGCTGATAGGCAACCTTCTCCTGACGCTGCACCCCACACCGGCCGTCGGCGGACTGCCCAAAGACGCTGCTGTCGACTTTATCGTGCGCAACGAGGCTTCTCCCCGTCGCTATTATAGCGGATTTGCCGGACCCCTGCAGATAGAGGGCGTGACGCATCTCTTTGTCGCCCTGCGGTGTATGCAGCTGCTCTTCGATGGTTACCGCCTCTATGCCGGCGGCGGCCTGCTGCCTGACAGCGAGGAAGCAACGGAGTGGCACGAGACGGAGGCGAAGATGCTGGCGATGAGAAGGCTTGTCGAAGGGTGATACAAACGAATTCAAATAAGAATAATGTACAGCAATAAAGAAAGTGTCAATATACTTACCGCGCTGCTCGTCAGTCATGGCGTGACGAAAGCCGTCGTCTGTCCAGGCAGCCGCAATGCGCCTATCGTCCATAACCTCTGCGAGTGTCCCTTCATCGACTGCTATCCCGTCACCGACGAGCGGTCGGCGGGATTCTTCGCCTTAGGACTGGCTCTGCAGATGGGGAAGTCATCGCCGGTGGCCGTCTGCGTCACGTCGGGAACCGCCTTGCTCAACCTCCTGCCTGCCGTGGCCGAGGCTTCCTATCAGCATGTGCCGCTCATCGTCGTCTCGGCCGACCGTCCGAAGCAGTGGATAGAACAGCTCGACGGACAGACCTTGCCGCAGCCTGATGCCCTCGGGCGCTTTGTCAGGAAAGCCGTCAGTCTGCCTCTCGTGAACTGCTCTGGAGAAGAGAGCGACGAGACGCGCTGGTTGTGCAACCGTCTGGTGAACGAGGCGCTGTTAGACATGCTCTTCCCGATACCTGCTCCGGTGCATATCAATGTGCCCATCGACGAGCCGCTCTTTGACTTCGATACTCCCAAGCTGCCCGACGAACGAACGATAAGCCGCTTCTTCAGCGTCGAAGCCGATGCTGCGACATCACAGCCGCTACTGCAAGCTTTCTCTCGGTCCGTGCGCCCGATAATCGTCATCGGGCAGACAGCCGACGAATACGACAATCCTTTTGTAGGACGCCAGGTGATGGAACAGCTCGGCCGCAATGCCGTCGTGCTGACGGAGCGGCTCTGCCGATTCAGCACCAATACCGTAAGCTTCGACGAGGTGCTTCATGCCGTTGGCAACAACAAAGACTACCAGCCCGACCTTGTCATCTACGTCGGGGGCAGCCTCGTCAGCAAACGGCTGAAGAAGTTCCTTCGGGCGGGTCATGCCGGTGTATATGTCGTCAATGCCGACGGTGCCGTCAACGACACCTTTATGCACCTGAAAGGGGTGGTGGTGGCTCAACCGTCGAAAATGTTGGCTCAGCTATCTGAGATGCCAGCCCATTGCAACAAGAAGTTTTACCAGATGTGGCAGCAAGCGCTGGCGATGGCCAGGCAGGAAGCGGCTTTCTTCCAGCCCTCTTTCTCGCAGATGGCTGCCGTCCGCCTTTTCGAGCAAAGTGTCTCGCGCCTGCCTCTCCTGCCGCTTGTCCACTATGCCAACAGCACAGCTGTCCGCCTGGCCAATATCTACGCTCAGCACCCCATCTTCTGCAACCGTGGGGTGAACGGCATCGAGGGCAGCCTCTCCACAGCGGCCGGAATGGCAGCAGCAACGAGCAGCAAGGTGTGCTGTGTCATCGGCGACCTCAGCTTCTTCTACGACCAGAATGCGCTGTGGAACCAGAACCTGGGTGGCAACCTGCGCATCCTTCTGCTCAACAATGGTCAGGGCGGCATCTTCCGACAGCTGCGCGGACTGGAGAAGAGCGATGCCCGCGAACGCTTCGTTGCCGGAGCACACAATACGTCGGCAGAAGGCATCTGCCGACAATGTGACGTCGGCTATCGGCATGTTGCCACTGAAGACGAACTGGTATCGGCCATTGAATGGCTCTTGGCAACGGGCGGCGAGCGGCCGCGCCTGGTAGAGGTGACGACCGATGCGGAGACCGATGCCCAGATGTTGCGCGAATACTATATGCAATTATCATTATGACCCATAGACGACTCTTATCGCTCGACGTGCTGCGCGGCATCACCGTGGCGGGCATGATCTTGGTGAACAACGGCTACGGCGAATCGTTCGCAGCCTTGCAACACTCACGGTGGAACGGTCTGACACCTTGCGACCTCGTCTTCCCCTTTTTCCTCTTCATCGTCGGCATGAGCACCTATCTGTCGCTGCGGAAGTTCAGCTTCCAGCTTTCTGCCGCAGTGGCGAAGAAGGTGTTTCGCCGTACGCTGCTCATCTTTCTCATTGGCTTGGCCATCAACTGGTTCGACCTTGCCATCGGTGGCGACTGGTTGCCGTTGGATCATATCCGCATCTTCGCCGTCCTGCAGCGTATCGCCCTCTGCTATTGTGCCGCTTCGTT
>JAGBLC010000138.1 GCA_017635615.1 Prevotella sp. | reverse complement strand
TCATCTTTCGTCTGTCGTTTCATAGAAAAGGAACTGCTGCTCAGCATGTTGCATCACGACCAGACTGAAGCGGATGAGTCGCGCCAGCGTTTCGATGACTTGCCGGCGATTGATGCGCGTCAGACGGACCAGGCGGTTGAGCGTCAGTCCTGGATGGTCTGCCAAAGTCGTTAAGATGGTCCGCTCTTCGTCGCCGAAGATCATCGTCTGGCCTTTCGGCGATGCCTCCATCCTCCAGATGCTCAGATGGACGGGCGAGGCCACAATGTTCTCGTCGGCAATGCGGACGTAGGCCTTCGGTCTTCCCTCATCGTCGAGCGCACAGACAGGCTTGCGCGCGGAGGGTGGCACGGTGGCGATGACGACGGTCTTACCTTCAGCATAGAGCGTCTCGAACTTGATGTCTGCCTGCGGGCGGCACCACTTAAAGGCTGCAGCATGCATCATGAAGATTTCTTCCTCGGAGCGCACACCGGAGATATGACCGTCGTCGCGCACACCGATGAGCAGACGGCCACCGCTCGTGTTGGCAAAGGCCGACACCGAGCGCGCCAGCTTCTCGGCATCCATCACCTTGTATTTGAAGTCTTGCTGCTCGTGCTCACCTTGGCGAATCAGTCGCAGGAGGTGCTGACGGTCGTCGGTGGCTATAGCCGTCGGCGACTTTCGCGTTTCTGCAGCGACAGGTATTGACGATTTGCGATGCTTCTTCATGACGCCGCAAAGGTAGCTATTTTTTATCAGCAAGCTCCATTTTAATTTCAATTTTTATCAATGAAATGTAAAAAACAACTTATTTTTGCAAATTACTTACATTTTATTTTGTCAATAAATATTTTCTTTGTACTTTTGAGGTGATTTTTTGATACATATTATTATTAACCATACAACATCGAGAATATATGAGTTATCTGAGATTTGAAAAAGCTTTGATGACAAATTTAGAAGAAGCGCTGCCGAGAGAGTTGCTACGAACCAACCGATCGGGAGCCTATTCTTGTTCCACGATTGTTGACTGCAACACCCGAAAGTATCACGGACTGCTGGTGGTGCCGATACCCGAGATGGACGACGACAACCATGTCTTGCTCTCCTCGCTCGACGTCACCGTTATCCAGCATGGGGCAGAATTCAATCTGGGACTACACAAGTATCAAGGCAACAACTACAGCCCGAAAGGGCACAAGTACATCCGAGAGTTCGACTGCGACAAGGTGCCCACAACCATCTACCGCGTCGGTGGTGTCATTCTGAAGAAGGAGGTGGTGTTCCAACACTACGAAGACCGCATCCTGCTGCGATACACTCTCGTCGATGCCCACTCCGAGACGACGCTCCGGTTCCAGCCCTTCCTGGCCTTCCGCAGCGTGCGTCAGTTCACGCATGAGAATCCGACGGCCAGCCGCGAGTATCACGAAGTGGAGAACGGCATCAGCACCTGTATGTATGCAGGCTATCCCAACCTCTACATGCAGTTCTCGAAGAAGAACGAGTTCGTATTCCGCCCAGACTGGTATCGCGGTATCGAGTATCCCAAAGAGCAGGAGCGTGGCTATTCGTCGAACGAGGATCTCTACGTGCCGGGCTATTTCGAGATGAAGATTCGCAAGGGCGAGAGCATCGTCTTCGCCGCTTCAACGAAGGAGATCAAGCCGCGAACACTCTCGAAGCTCTTCCAGGAAGAGGTCGACGAGCGAGCTCCGCGCGACAACTTCTTCCACTGTCTGGTCAACGCTGCCCACCAGTTCCACAACCGCACAAGCAAGGACGAGCGCTATCTGCTCGCCGGCTATCCGTGGTTCAAGTGCCGCGCTCGCGACACGTTCATCGCCCTGCCCGGACTGACGTTGGCCATCGAGGAGCAAGACTACTTCGAACTCGTCATGAAGTCGGCAGAGAAAGAGCTGCGCGCCTTCATGGCCGGAAAGCCTGCCGGCAAGATCTACGAGATGGAGCAGCCCGACGTACCCCTCTGGGCCGTATGGGCCATTCAGCAGTATGCCAAGGAGGCGGGCATCGAGAAATGCCTGAAGATGTACAGCAAGCTGGTGGAAGACATCGTGCGCTACATCGTGACGAACAAGCATCCCAACGTGAAGCTCGACGACAACGGACTGCTGCGCATCGACGGACGCGAGCGAGCCATGACATGGATGAACTCTACAGCCAACGGCCGGCCCGTCGTGCCACGCACAGGCTATGTGGTGGAGTTCAACGCTCTCTGGTACAATGCCCTGAAGTTCTGCGCCAAGCTGGCCTCGATGAACAACGATGAGAAGGCTGTCAAACGGCTCGAAGCAATGGCAGAGAAGACTAAGGCTTCGTTCGTGGAGACTTTCCTCAACGACTATGGCTACCTCTTCGACTATGTCGACGGCAACATGATGGACTGGAGCGTACGTCCGAACATGATCTTTGCCGTGGCACTCGACTACTCACCGCTCTCGGCCGAACAGCAGAAGGGCGTATTAGATATATGTACGCGCGAGCTCGTCACGCCAAAAGGCCTGCGCTCGCTCTCGCCGAAGAGCGGCGGCTACAACCCGATGTATGTCGGACCACAGACGCAGCGCGACTACGCCTACCATCAGGGTACGGCTTGGCCATGGCTCGGCGGCTTCTATATGGAAGCTTGCCTGAAACTCTACAAGCGCACACGCCTGAGCTTCGTAGAGCGACAGATGGTGGGCTATGAAGACGAGATGGCTCTCAACTGCCTCGGCACCATCCCAGAGATGAGCGATGGCAACCCGCCCTTCCGCGCTCGAGGCGCCATGTCGTTTGCCATGAACGTCGCTGAGGTGCTCCGCACGCTCAACATGCTCGAGAAGTACACATATAAAAAATAAGTTGACGAGTTGACAAAGTTGACGAGTTAATGCAAATATAATATTGACAATCATGAAAGTACTAATGTTTGGATGGGAGTATCCTCCACATGTCTTTGGAGGACTCGCCACAGCCAACTTCGGAATATCAGAGGGCCTCAAGGCACAGGGCGACATCGACACCGTGCTCTGCCTACCGCACCCCTTCGGCGACGAACCAACAGAGGCCTGCCGCATCATAGCCATGAACGCCGTGCCCATAGCCTGGCGCGACGTCAACCGCGACTACGTACAAAGCCGCGTGGGCAACATCATGGACCCCGACCTCTACTTCCAGTTGCGCGATCATATCTACGCCGACTTCAACTACATGCACGTCAACGACCTGGGCTGCATGGAGTTTGCCGGAGGCTACCCGAAAAACCTGCACGAGGAAATCAACAACTACTCCATCATCGCCGGTGTCGTCGCACGGCAGCAGGAATTCGACATCATCCACGCACACGACTGGCTCACCTACCCTGCCGGCATCCATGCCAAGCAGGTGAGCGGTAAGCCACTGTGCATCCACGTTCATGCCACCGACTTCGACCGTTCACGAGGTAACGTCAACCCCACCGTCTACGGCATCGAGAAAAACGGTATGGACCATGCCGACTGCATCATGTGTGTGTCGGAGCTGACACGACAGACCGTCATCAACCACTACCATCAGGACCCGCGCAAGTGCTTCACCGTACACAACGCCGTCTATCCGCTCCGACAGGAACTGCAGGACATTCCGCGTCCCGACCATACGGACAAGGAGAAGGTCGTCACCTTCCTCGGTCGTATCACCATGCAGAAAGGTCCCGAATACTTCGTCGAAGCAGCCAACCTTGTGCTCCACCGCACACGCAACATTCGCTTCTGCTTTGCTGGCAGCGGCGACATGATGGATGCGATGATCACGCTGGCAGCCGAACGTGGCATTGCCGACCGATTCCACTTCCCCGGATTCATGCGCGGCAAGCAGGTATACGAATGCCTGAAAGACTCTGATGTTTACGTCATGCCCTCCGTCTCGGAACCCTTCGGCATCTCACCGCTTGAGGCCATGCAGTGCGGCACGCCCACCATCATCTCGAAACAGAGCGGATGCGCCGAGATTCTGCACAACTGCATCAAGATAGACTACTGGGATGTACACGCCATGGCCGACGCCATGTACAGCATCTGCCACAACGAGAGCCTCTTCAAGTATCTCCAGGAGGAGGGTAAGAAAGAGGTAGACCAAATCACCTGGGTGAAGGTGGGTGCCTGGATTCGCGAACTTTACCTCCGCACCCTTGGCTGGGAATAACAGCATTGTCGTGTATGCGTCGGCTCTGCCGATGCCACCTATGTGCTAATGTAGGAGGTCACGCTTCCTAGCGTGACACCTGCCACACCTCTTCCCCGCAAAACGGTATAACAAAATAACAAAAACCGAAAGACCCAAGCCCCCTGCATGGTCTTCCCCCCTCGGGGGGATAAGAGGGGGGGCCTCATTATGAAAACAATATGCCTATACTTTGAGATTCATCAGATTGTGCATCTCAAGCGCTACCGGTTCTTCGACATCGGTACCGACCATTACTATTACGACGACTACGAGAACGACCGCTCCATCAGCGACATCGTAGAGCGTTCGTACATGCCTGCCCTCGAAACCTTCGAACAGATGTTCCAGCAGTTTGGCAAAAAGTTCAAGGTGGCCTTCTCGCTCTCGGGCGTCGGTGTAGAGCAGCTCGAGCTGCATGCACCGCAGGTGCTCACCAAGCTTCAGGAACTCAACAAGACGGGCTGCGTCGAATTTCTCGCCGAACCCTATTCACACGGACTGGCATCGCTCATCAAGCCTGAGAGCTTCGCCGACGAGGTGAAACGCCAGTGCGACAAGATGGAAGAGTATTTCGGCAAGCGACCCACCGTCTTGCGCAACTCTTCGCTCATCTATAGCGACGACATCGGCCATCAGGTTTCGCAGATGGGCTTCAAAGGCATGCTCACCGAGGGTGCCAAGCACGTACTCGGATGGAAGTCGCCTCACTACCTCTACCACTGCGCCATGGCTCCCAAGCTCAAGCTGCTGCTACGCGACGTCACACTCAGCGACGACATCTCCCTCCGATTCAACGACCCCACATGGGACGAGTATCCGCTCTTTGCCGACAACTACATCCAGAAGATTGCCAAGGCACCGCAAGAGGAGCAGGTGTTCAACATCTTCATGGAGCTCTCAGCACTCGGCATCGCACAGCCGCTCTCGTCCAACATCCTCGAGTTTGTCAAGGCACTACCCGCCGTGGCTGAGAAAGAAGGCATCACCTTCTCGCTGCCCTCAGAGATCTTCGGCAAGCTCAAGAGCGTCGACGCGCTCCACGTGCCCGATACGCTCTCGTGGGTAGACGAAGAGCGCGACGTCAGCTGCTGGCTCGGTAACGTCATGCAGCGAGAGGCTTTCCAGAAGCTCTACGGCATCGCCGACCGCGTGCGCATCGCCAACGACCCGCGCATCAACCAGGACTGGGACTATCTGCAGGCTTCCAACAACTTCCGCTTCATGACAACCAAGCCCTCAAACGTCGGGCTCGACAGAGGCATCTACGACAGTCCCTTCGACGCCTTCACCAACTACATGAACATACTCGGCGACTTCATCAACCGCGTCAATGCCCTCTATCCCGAGGAGATTGACAACGACGAGCTCAACTCGCTCCTCACCACCATCAAGAACCAGGGCGACGAGATAGAGCGCAAGGACAAGGAAATCGTCCGTCTGCAGGCCAAGGTGGAGAAGATGCAGAAAGAGGAAGACAAGCTGAAGGCCAAGCTCGATAAGGTTGCCGAGAAACCCAAGAAGGGTGCCGAGAAGCCCAAGAAGGTCGCCGCACCGAAAGCAGAGAAGAAATAAGCTGGCTTGACTTCTCCCGGGCGTTCAGCCGAATTTGAAATTCGGCTGCTGTGGGTCGGGGATTTGAAATCCCCATTTCCTCCTGCGGGCGAATTACAAATTCAACCGAACGAAACACAAGCCTCTGCCCTGTGCGTATTCCGATACGCTGACGGGCAGAGGCTTGTGCCTACATATATCCAACTGGCCCTTGAGGGGATGACAAAACGGTATATATATCGTGGGTACGAAGGTACGTGGGTACGAGAATAGCGATGAAGGTAATCTCGCACCTTCGCACCCCCGCACCCCCGCACCCTCGATGAAGAAAGGCATCAGCTGAAAGCAGTGGGCCAGGCTCTTTTGTAACAGATACAGATGCTACACATCTTTTCTATTCTTACCTTATAAATATTTATTTTCTTG
>JAGBLC010000137.1 GCA_017635615.1 Prevotella sp. | reverse complement strand
CGTGTCTCACGTCGCAACAGGCAACGCAGAATATTGCGACGTGAGACACGTCGCCTCCTACTGCAAAGCGGTGTAATAACCATTAGTTATATAGAAGCGCAATATGGAAAAGAAAAGAATATTAGTGGTTGACGACGAGCAGGACCTGTGCGACATCCTGCTCTTCAACCTTCAGACCATGGGCTTTCAGGCAGAGGCAGCCTATTCGGCTGAAGAGGCACTCACAAAGATCATGGCATCGGAAAAAAGAAAAGGCGAGGGAATGCCTTCACCCGCGCCTTACGACCTGTTGCTGCTCGACGTGATGATGCCGGGCATGTCGGGCTTCGAGCTGGCTGCGAAACTGAAAGCCGACGAGCAGACACAGCACGTTCCCATCATCTTCCTGACAGCCAAGGACACGGAGGACGACCTGCTGCAAGGCTTCTCGGTAGGTGCCGACGACTATGTGAGGAAGCCTTTCTCCATCCGTGAGGTGATAGCACGTGTGAATGCCGTCATCAACAGAAGCGTTCCCCACCCCACCCAAAGGGATGAGAGCCTGCAATACAAAGGACTGGTCGTTGACGACGACAGCAAGTCTACCAGCGTCGACGGAACGCCCATCGCCCTCACACGGACGGAGTTCGACCTGCTGCGGCTGCTGATGAAAGAACGGGGAAAGGTGTTCAGCCGCCGACAGTTGCTCGACATGATATGGCCGAGCAATGTCGTTGTCATCGAACGCACCGTCGATGTCAACATCGCCCGACTGCGCAAGAAGCTGGGACACTACGCCGCCTGTCTGGTGTCGCGTTCTGGGTTCGGCTATTCGTTTGAGCCGGCTGACGAACAGAAACAAAAAAAGTCTGGACAAGAATGAAGAAGAAGCTATCAGAAGGACGCAAGATGTGGATGAGCGTGATGGCCATCTTCCTGATCTACGCCACCATCTTCATCTTGTTTGAAGACTACGACCGAAAGTTTATCATGCCTTTCGAAGAGGTGAGCGACTGGCATCTGCTGCTCTTCTCGCTCGTCGTCATGGCTGGGCTCGGCTTCCTGCTGTTCCGCTATTCCAAACGGATGGACGATCGCATCAGCCGTGAGCAGGCAGAAAAGGAGAACCGCATGCGCCGCGAACTGACACAGAACATCGCGCATGAGCTGAAGACGCCCGTTGCCAGCATTCTGGGGTTCACGGAAACCATCTTAGACAACCCTGACATCACGGAAGAGGTGCAGAAACAGTTTGTCAGCCGAACGCATGCCCAGGCCAAACGACTGTCTACGCTGCTGCAGGACATCTCGACACTCAACCGCATGGACTATGCGCGCGACTTCATCTCGATGGAACGGGTGAATGTTTCCGTCTTATTTGCCGACATCGCAAAGGAAACGTCCATCGCCCTGGAACGACGGCAGATGACGCTCCACAACTGCCTTCCGCAAGACATCGTCATACGGGGCAACCACACGCTGCTGTACAGCATCTTCCGCAACCTGGTGGACAATGCCATCAACTATGCCGGACAGGGTACGACCATCGAAGTGTCGGCCACGGATGATGCCGACTCCTGGCTGTTCGCTTTCAGAGACAACGGGACAGGCATCCCGGAAGAACACCTGGCACGCATCTTCGAGCGTTTCTACCGCATCGACAAAGGCCGCAGCCGGGAGATGGGCGGAACGGGACTCGGACTGTCTATCGTCAAGAATGCCGTCGTGCTGCACGGAGGCAACATCACGGCACGGACACCTGACGACGGCGGCCTGCTGTTTGAGTTTACGCTTCGGAAAAGATAAGAGGGTGTAAAACAAAAAATCTCACAAAAGAATCTTACTCTGCACAGGACAGAGCACGGACTACCTGCTCGATGACCTGCGGGAAGTGCTGCATCTCCAAGACGTGCTCCTTGGCGGCAATATCGTCGGGCGTATCGTCGGGCGAGATGGGAGTGCTGAACTGTGCGATGATCTCGCCGCCATCGCACACCTCGCTGACGTAATGGACGGTCATGCCCGTCTGTGTCTCGCCGGCGGCCTTGACGGCCTCGTGGACATGATGGCCCCACATGCCTCGCCCGCCAAACTTGGGGAGCAGGGCCGGGTGGAGGTTGATGATACGCCGGTCGAAACGCTGGATGAGGAAGGCGGGTGCCATGAGGAGGAAGCCTGCCAGGACGATGAAGTCGATGTGGTAACGGTCGAGCAACGGCAAGAGGAACTCCTCGCGGTTGAGGTCGGCCTTGCTGACGACAACGGCAGGAACGTCGAGGTTGCGGGCCCGAGTCAGTGCATAGGCATCGGCACGGTTGCTGACGACAAGAGCTGTCTTGACCAGGTCGGAGCCTTGGAAATAACGGATGATGTTTTCGCAGTTGCTACCGCTGCCGGAAACAAAGATGGCGATGTTCATGGGAGTTGAGAGGTGAGAGGTGAGAGGTGAGATTAATCGTCGAAGTCGAATTCGTCGTCGTAGTCGTCGAAGCCGAACATGGCAGGCTCGACGAAGCTCTCCAAGGCGCGCCGATCCTTCTTGGTGGGACGACCGGTACCACGGGCGCGGTTGACGAAACCGCTGATGCGGCTCATCTCCAGGATTTCGTATTGCTTCGGGTCGGTAACATTCTCGTAGACCTCCGGCACCAGCTTGGCACCGACGCGCTGCTCGATGCACTTCAGCACGCGGAAGGAATAGGTGACGGGCGACTTCTTCACGTCGACCACCTCGCCCACCTTCAACGGGCGGCTCGGCTTGACGCTGACGCCGTTGATGCTCACTCGGCTGTTCTTACAGGCATCGGCGGCGATGCTCCGTGTCTTGAAGATACGGGCTGCCCAGAGCCATTTGTCTATTCTTGCTGTTTCCAAGGGAATGAAGTGTTTTGAATGAAGAATGAAGAATGAAGAATTAGGCTTTCGGCTTTTTACCTTTGTTATTATATTGGTTCATGGTGATGTCGATGCCGGCGAGGACGAAGCTCTTGATTACGTCTACTGCCGTTTCGACGGCAGGCTTCAGCTGCTGCTGTTCATCCTCGGCAAAGCGCCCCAGCACATAGTCGATCTGTTGTCCGCGAGAGAACTCGTTGCCAATACCCATGCGCAGACGGGCGTAGTTCTGCCCGATGAGCTGCTGGATATGTCCCAGTCCGTTGTGCCCTCCGTTGGAGCCGTTGCCTTTCAGACGGAACGTCCCCAGAGGCAGCGACAGGTCGTCGACGACGACGAGCAGCCGGCTCTGCTCGATGTTCTCCTTCTGCATCCAGTAGCGCACGGCATTGCCGCTGAGGTTCATGAAGGTGGTGGGCTTCAGCAGGAAGAGCTTCCTGCCCCGCAACGATGTCTCAGCGACAAAACCATAGCGTCGGTCTTCAAAAGCAGTATTGGACGCCTCGGCAAAGGCGTCCAATACCATATAACCCGTGTTGTGGCGGGTGCCGGCATATTCTGCGCCGGGGTTGCCCAGTCCCACAATCAGATATTTATCCATCTGGATGTCGTTCTTTTTCTTGAACAGGTTGAGCAGTTTACTCAGCAGCATTCTCCTCAGTCTCCTCGGCAGCAGCAGCGTTCGACTTACGGGTAGCCTTGATGGTGCAGACAACCACTTCCTTGCTCGTTGCCATCTCCAGACCTTCGTAGTGGAGGTCGCCCACCTTGATGCTCTTACCAATCTTCATGTTGGTGACATCGATGTCGAGTGTCTCAGGAATGTTCTGATAGAGAGCGGTGACATTCACCTTGCGCACGATGAGGGCCATACGTCCACCGTCGCGAACACCTTGTGCCAGACCGCAGAGCTTCACGGGCACGCCAATGGTGATGGGCTTCTCTTCGTGTACCTCATAGAAGTCGGCATGCAGCAGGGCGTCGGTGACGGGATGGAACTGCAGCTCCTTCATCACGGCCGTGTGGCTCTCGCCGTCGATGATGAGGTTGACAAGATAGATGTGCGGGGTGTAGACCACCTTGCGCAGCTCGTTAAACGAGCAAGCAAACGACATAGCCTTGGGCAGGCCGTTCTCGTCCTTTGCCTCACCATAGAGGTTGCAGGGAATCAAACCTTCTTTTCTCAACAGCTTGGTAGCCTTCTTACCAGTCTCGGCACGCTTCTGGCCGATAACGTTCATTTCTTTCATGATGTGTTACTCTAAATTAAGTTTGTTAATAAAAATCCTTGTGCTTAATTCGCCATCACACGTTCCGTTGGACAAAGCCAACAGGTGTATGCTTCTGAAAAAGCGGTGCAAAGGTATGGCTTTTCTGCTAATCTTGCAACATTTTTCTAAAAAAACAGCAAAAAAAAGCACGTTTTCTTGGTATTCACGCCTTTTTGCCGTATCTTTGCATCGATTTTATTGCTAAAACTCTATATATAATAAGGAGTAGAGATGATTAACAGAGAATTGATTCGTATCAAAGTGGTACAGTTGGTTTACGCCTACGAACAGAACGGCAGTACGAACATCGACAAGGCTGAAAAAGAATTGATCTTCAGTCTGTCGAAGGCTTATCACCTGTACAACTACCTACTACAACTCATCGTGGCCATCACGAAGGAGGCGCGCCGCCATGTGGAAATAGGCGAAGCCAGGGCTCGTCGTGAGGGCAAGACACCGCCATCGCCTAAGTTTGCCAACAACAGGTTCGTCCTTCAGTTGGAAGAGAACCACACCCTGAACGACTTTATCGAAACCCAGAAGATGACGTGGGACGACGATATAGAGTTCGTGCGCAAACTCTACTCGCGCATAGAAGCCTGCGAGGCCTACCGCGACTACATGGCCTCCGACGACGACTCCTACGAAGCCGACCGTGAACTGTGGCGCAAGCTCTACAAGCTGCTCATCATGGACAACGACGACTTCGACTCGCTCCTTGAAGAGAAGAGCCTCTACTGGAACGACGACAAGGAGGTGGTCGACACCTTCGTGCTGAAAACCATCCGCCGCTTCGACTCTGCTCAAGGAGCCGACATGGAGCTGCTGCCCGAATTCAAAGACAAGGAAGACCGCGACTTCGCCGTGAAGCTGTTCCGCACGGCCATTCTCAACGGCACCGAGTATCAGGGCTACATGGGCGTGATGTCGCAGAACTGGGACTTCAGCCGCCTGGCTTTCATGGACATGATCATCATGCAGGTGGCCATCGCCGAGATGCTCTCCTTCCCCGGCATCCCCATCAACGTCACCATCAACGAGTATGTGGAACTCTCGAAGGTCTATTCCACCAGCAAGAGTGCAAGCTACATCAATGGCATGCTCGACTCCATCGCCCGCCAGCTGGCGGCCGAAGGCAAACTGTTCAAGCCGCTGCCAGAGGTGAAGCGCAAGGGCAATCATACCGACATGCCCACCGAAGACAACTTACAGAGCTGACGGCAAGGATACCGGCGTGAAACAGCCTCGATACGAACGGACGAAATATAAATTCAAACTAAAATAGAAAACAGCATCTATGCAAACAACCATCTTACTGGCTGCCCAGACAAGCGGCGGCGGCGACTGGACTTTTCTGTTGATGATGGTGGCCATCTTCGCCATCATGTGGATCTTCATGATTATGCCCCAACAGAAGAAACAGAAGAAGATACGCGAGTTTCAGAACTCCCTGCAGGAAGGGTCGAAGATTGTCACCGGAGGCGGCATCTACGGCACCGTGCGCCACGTCAACCTCGACACTCGCAGCGTTGATGTCGAGATTGCCAAGGGCGTCGTCATCAAGGTAGACCTCGGCTATGTCTTCAACGACGCTTCTGCATTGCAGCAGACAAAGTAAATGAGCGAAGGCCGACAGCACGAGGGATTCACCAGGAAAGTCAGGAACCTGCTCTTCATGGTGGTGAACAAACAGTTCCTGATATTTTTGTCCTTCCTCTTGTTGAGCGGGGCATTCTGGCTCATCTTGACCCTCAACGAAACCTACGAGCGCGAGATAGTGATGAGCATGAAGCTCGACGGCGTACCGAAGAGCGCCGTCATCACCAGCTCCACCGACGACTCCCTGCGCGTCAGCATCAGAGACAAGGGCTACATGCTCCTGTCCTACCTCTATGGCAATCCGCTCAGACCCATCACTATCCCGTTCAAGACTTTCGACAAAGGCAACGGCAAAGGTGTGGCTTCCAATTCCGACCTGCAGAAAATCATCTACCGGCAACTCTACAAATCGTCGAAGATTGTATCCATCAAGCCCGAGCGCTATGAGTTTACATACAACAACGGCGACAACAAGAGGCTGTCGGTGAAGCTCAACGGCAATGTCGTTGCCGGACAGAGCTTCTACATCGCAAAGGTGAAGTTCTCGCCCGAACAGGTCACCGTCTATGCCACCCGCGAGAAGCTCGACAGCATCAAGTACATCCCCACGGAGATGGTACGACTGACCAACATCACCGACACCGTCGAGACGGACGTCAACCTGGCACGGATGATTGGCGTGAAATGTGTGCCACCGAAGGTGAAGATGTCGGTCTATCCTGACGTGCTCACCGAGGAAACACGTGAGGTGCCCATCACAGCCATCAACATGCCGGAGGGAAGAATACTGCGCACTTTCCCCTCGAAGGTAAAGGTGCTCTTCGTGGCGGGAGCCAGCAACGTACGCAGCATTCACCCCGAACACTTCAAGGTGGTGGTCGACTACAACGAGATAGCCAACAACCCTTCTGAAAAATGCACACTCTACCTGAAGGCTGTGCCACATGGCGTCCGCAATGCACGGACAGAGGTCGAACAGGTAGACTACGTCATCGAAGAAAAATGAGAATAGCACTGACAGGTGGTATAGGTAGCGGCAAAAGCTATGTTTGCCGACTCTTAGAGCAACGGGGCATCAGCATCTACGACTGCGATGCGGCGGCCAAGCGGCTCATGCGTACGTCGACGGCACTGCAGCAGAAGCTGCAAGCCCTCGTCGGAAAAGACGTCTACATTGACGGACGGCTCAACAAGGCCAAGATGACACTCTTCCTGATGGCTTCAGAGGAAAACGCAAAGGCCATCAACGACACCATACACCCCGCCGTGGCTGACGACTTCCTGAAGAGCGACTACCAGTGGATGGAGTGCGCCATTCTCTTTGAAAGCGGCTTCGACCGGTTGGTCGACCGCACCATCTGTGTCACCGCACCAGAAGAGGTGCGCATCGAGCGCATCATGATGCGCGACGGCATCAGCCGCGAGAAAGCCCTTGAGTGGATGGGCCGCCAATGGCCACAAGAGGATGTCGTCAGGCGTGCCGACTACTGCATCGTCAACGATGGCGCAGAGCCGTTAGAAGAACAGATAGACACCATCCTCAGCTTGATCAACTCATAAAAGAAAGATACTATTATTCATTTAATAAAACCATTAACATGCAACAGACCATTTTATCCATTGCAGGAAAACCAGGACTCTACAAGCTCCTCTCAAGGGGCAACAGAAATCTTATCGTCGAAATGCTCGACCCGTCGCACAAGCGTATGCCCGTCTTCGGCAGCGACCGTGTGACATCACTCGCAGACATCGCCATGTTCACCGATGCCGAAGATGTTCCGCTGATGACCGTACTCGCCAGCGTGCGCGACAAAGAGGAAGGCCGGCAGCCTTCCATCGACTACAAGAAGTGCCCGGCTGCCGAATTGCAGGCGTACTTCGCTGAGGTGCTCCCCAACTTCGACCGCGACCGCGTCCACAACAGCGACATCAAGAAGCTGCTCCAGTGGTATAGCATCCTTATCGAGAACGGCATCACCGACTTCGAGACAGAGATGCAGCCCACCGAGGGCGACAACATCGACGACCGCAAGGACATGGAATAATCCGTTGCTCACGAACCACAGCTGAAGAAATAACGGCTGAAGCGACCACGAATTACACGAATTACACGAATTGAAGGAACTTTCTATCATTCGTTTAATTCGTGTAATTCGTGGTTTTTCATGCCAAGTTGTCACTTCGCTTCTGACAAGATGACACGTTTTACTAAACGGCACGCAAGTTGCATCATAATGGTCGAACACGCTTCACAACGGAGCAGTTCAAACAACAAGTAATGTAAAACCAATAAAATATAATTAGGAGGTAAAGATTATGATGTATCCAACGTTTGCAAAAAGAAGTCAGTGGTTACCGGAAGTGTTCAACGATTTGTTTGATACCGACTTCATGCCGAAAGTCAATGCCACGGCACCGGCCATCAACGTAAAGGAGAACGACAAAGAGTATATTGTGGAGCTCGCTGCCCCGGGCATGAAGAAGGAGGACTTCGATGTCAACATCAACCACGAGGGTAACCTGAACATCAAGATGGAGCGCAAGCAGGAACAGAAGGAGGAAGACAAGAAGAGCCGCTACCTGCGCCGTGAGTTCAGCTACACGAAGTACGAGCAGACACTGATCCTTCCGGAAGATGTCGACAAAGAGAAGATTGCCGCTCGCGTCAACGACGGAGTGCTCACCGTAGAGCTCCCGAAGATTGTCAAGGAAGAGGTGAAGGTGGCCCGTCAGATTACCGTCGGATAAACAAAGGAATAGAATAGAACCTACGCCAAGGGGCTGTGTCATATTGAACGACACAGCCCCTTTTTTATGTTCCAAGCACGAATATCGACTTAGTCGAGCGGCATGGCCGAAGCGATGATGTCGTCGTCGACAAGGTTCGGCATCGTCACCGTCAGCTCCGGTGTGCGGTCCATCTCGCGGCGGATGGCATCCATCGAACCGCTGTTGCGGGCCCACGAACGGCGGGCTATGCCGTTGTTGACATCCCAGAAGAGCATGTTCTTGATGCGGCGGTCAGCCTCTTCCGTGCCGTCGATGACCATTCCGAAGCCACCATTGATGACCTCACCCCAGCCTACTCCACCGCCGTTGTGGATGCTCACCCATGTGGCACCGCGGAAGGAGTCGCCGATAACGTTCTGCACAGCCATGTCGGCACAGAACTGCGAACCGTCATAGATGTTGGATGTCTCGCGGAAGGGAGAGTCGGTACCGCTGACGTCGTGATGGTCGCGGCCCAGGACGATGGGACGAGAGATCTCGCCGCGACGGATGGCGTCGTTGAAGGCCAAGGCTATCTTTGTGCGGCCCTCGGCATCGGCATAGAGGATGCGTGCCTGCGAACCCACGACGAGCTTGTTCTTGCCGGCCTCGCGAATCCAGTGCAGGTTGTCGGCCAGCTGTCCGTGAATGTCCTGCGGAGCGGTCTTGAGCATCGTGTCGAGCACCTCGGCAGCCAGGCGGTCGCTGGTAGCGAGATCTTTCTCGTCGCCCGACGAGCAGACCCAGCGGAACGGTCCGAAGCCATAGTCGAAGAACATCGGACCCATGATGTCCTGCACGTAGCTGGGATAGCGGAACCGATGTGTCTCGGGGTTGCCGTCCATCCAGATGTCAGCACCGGCACGGCTCGACTCCAAGAGGAAGGCGTTGCCATAGTCGAAGAAGTACATGCCCTGGGCGGTGAGCTTGTTGATAGCTGCCACCTGACGACGCAGCGAGGCGCGGACGCACTCCTTGAACTGCTCGGGGTCGTCGGCCATCATCTTCTGCGACTCCTCCAGTGTCAGTCCCACGGGATAGTAGCCACCGGCCCACGGGTTGTGGAGCGAGGTCTGGTCAGAGCCGAGGTCAACATGGACGTTCTCTTCGGCAAGGCGCTCCCAGAGGTCAACGACGTTGCCGACGTAGGCCATCGAGACGACGCGCTTCTCAGCGACAGCCTTCTTGACAGCGGGAATCAGCTCGTCGAGGTTCTCGTGCAGCTCGTCAACCCATCCCTGCTCATAGCGCTTGCGGGCGGCAAGGGGATTGATTTCTGCGGTCACGCTGACCACACCGGCAATGTTACCGGCCTTAGGCTGAGCACCCGACATACCGCCGAGACCAGCCGTGACGAACAGCTTCATATTGTCGCCACCCACCTTGCGGGCTGCATTCAGCACGGTGATGGTCGTGCCGTGGACGATGCCCTGCGGGCCGATATACATATACGATCCGGCCGTCATCTGTCCGTACTGCGAGACACCGAGGGCATTGTCGCGCTCCCAGTCGTCGGGCTTCGAGTAGTTGGGGATGACCATACCGTTGGTGACCACCACACGCGGAGCGTTCTTATGCGAGGGGAAGAGTCCGAGGGGATGTCCGCTGTACATGGCGAGCGTCTGCTCGTCGGTCATCTCGCTCAGATACTTCATCACCAGACGGTATTGTGCCCAGTTCTGGAAAACGGCACCGTTGCCGCCGTAGGTGATGAGCTCGTGCGGATGCTGTGCCACGCGGGGGTCGAGGTTGTTCTGTATCATCATCATGATGGCAGCAGCCTGACGGCTCTTGGCGGGATATGCGTCGATGGGGCGGGCATACATCTCGTAGGTGGGACGATAGCGGTACATATAGATGCGGCCGTAGGTCTTCAGCTCCTCGGCAAACTCCGGTGCCAGCTGGGCATGGAGCTTCTTGGGGAAGTAGCGCAGCGCGTTGCGCAGGGCCAGGCGTTTCTCCTCGGGAGTGAGGATGTCCTTACGTTTCGGGGCGTGGTTGATATTGGGGTCGTACGCCGGATGCTCGGGCAGATAGTCGGGGATGCCGAGCGTTATCTCTTTCTTGAATTCTTCTGTTGTCATGTTTTTTCTTTTTTTTTGAGGTCTATAGATGCTATAGAAACTATAGATACTATAAAGATTACAATTTGCTCTCAACGATTTTCATGATTTCCTGCTCTGCGGCATTGGCCTTCTCGATGAGCTCGTTGGCCTCGGCGATGAGTTTGTCGGCCACTTCGCGGTCCTTCAGCGAGCCAGCGTTGATCTTCACGTTCAGACCGGCACCCAAGACGGCGGCACGGGCTGCCAGCGCACCTACGCCAGCATCCGAGACGCTGTTGGGATTGCCTTCCTCGGCCATGGCACGGCAAATGTCGAAAGCACGGAACGATGCCTGCATCGTGTGCAAGGGCACCTCCGTGGCATAGAGCGTAGCCTCCTGGATGGCCTGCGAGCGGGCTGCCTTGTCTTCGTCGGTCTTCTTCGGCAGTCCGAAAGCGGCCATGATGCGGTTGAAGGCCTCGGTGTCTTCGTCGACGAGGTGCAACAGCTCGGTCATCAGCTCCTGACCCTTGTCGGCCCACTGGCTGAACTTCTCCCACTGGTCGTCCCATCCGGGTTTGTGCGACGAGAGGTTGGCCACCATCGTACCCAGGGCAGCACCCAGCGCGCCCATGTAAGCCGAGATGGTGCCGCCACCAGGAGCAGGACTCTCGCGCGACGTCTCGTGGGCAAAGCCCTTCACGGTCAGGTCGACGAGCTTGTTGACACCCTCGTTCTGAGCGTCCTCGAGGAGGTATTCGATGACCTTCTCGCGCGGGTTGAACGGCTTCAGGTCGTCGAGTCCCATCGAGTGGATGGCGATGTTGATGATGTCCTGCTCGGGAATACCCGTCGAGCGGTGCTGCTTCTCGAGGAAATACTTACCGGCGTCGATGAGTGTGCGCTTCGGGATGAGGCCCACAATCTCGGTGCCCGTGACGCGGATGCCGCGGTTCTGTGCGCAGCGGCACACCTCGTCGAAGCAGACGTGCAGCGGAGCGACATTGATGTTGGTGATGTTCATCGACACCTGGGCGATGCCATACTCGTCGATGAACCAGCCGATGGCCTTCGTACCCTTCAGCGTTCCGGGAATCATGATGGTCTTGCCCTGCTCGTCTTTCATGGGTTTGCCGGTGATGGGATTGCCCTCGCGCTTGGGGCGGCCCTTCTCGCGCACGTCGAAGGCGATGGCGTTGGCACGACGCGTCGATGTGGTATTGAGGTTATAGTTGACGGCGATGAGGAAGTCGCGCGCACCCACAGCGGTGCAGCCCGTGCGAGCCACCTGCTCGTCAAGGGGACGGGCACCGAAGTCGGGCTGCTTGCCCGGTGTGGAGAGCTTCTCGGCCAAGGCCTCATACTCGCCCTCGCGGCATACGGCGAGGTTCTTCCTTTCAGGTGTGAAGGCGGCAGCCTCGTAGCAATAGCAGGGGATGCCAGCCTCGTTGGCGATACGCTCGGCCAGCTTGCGGGCCAGGGCGGCGCACTCTTCGAGGGTGATGCCTGCCACGGGGATAAGCGGGCAGACGTCGGTAGCGCCCATACGCGGATGGGCACCGTGGTGCTGGCGCATGTCGATGAGTTGTCCGGCCTTCTTCACGGCGCGGAAGGCAGCCTCAACGACCACGTCGGGTTCGCCCACGAAGGTCACCACCGTGCGGTTGGTTGCCTCGCCGGGATCGACATCGAGCAGTTTGGTTCCCTTGACGGCCTCAATTTCGTTGGTAATCTGTTTGATAACGTCCAAGTTGCGTCCCTCACTGAAATTGGGCACGCACTCTACAATTTGCTTTACATGACTCATTTTCTCTGTTCGATTATTTTAGGTTACGTTTGAATTTTGCGCAAAGGTACGGCAAAATCTGCAATCGGCCAAATGTTGTGTCGAAAATCTTGAAACAGAGCGTTAAAAAGTTTCACCAACGCCGGAAATACATCATGAAAAGGCGGTTTCGCGCGCGTATTAATATTAATGTTCGCGCGCGAAGAGCGTCGTTTCGCGTCCTGAAAGATGGCACTTCAGCATGCAATTTGCGGCAAATCGCGATACTACATTAATAAGGTAGTCAGACTACATTAATAAAGTAGTCGCACTACATTAATAATGTAGTCACACTACATTAATAACGTAGTGTTGCAATTTGCGGCATATTGCAAGGGGATGAAATAGTAACCATTCAGTTCACCACCTGGCCCTGCCCCGAGCGAAACGGGAAATATCACGTTTGTTATATAAGAGCGAATAATATGAAGGAGTGCCCTGTCGGGCAGAAATCTAACAAATCTATTCAAATCTGTCAAATCTTTATAATTTTTGCCATAGGGATTTGTTTGATTTGATAAGATTTGAAAGATTTCTCGCCGTAGGCGACTCAAAAAGAAGATTCGTTGAGTTGTTACATGAAATACTAATTAGTTTAAAAAAAATGAATAACCTTGCCGAAACTCGAAAGAAATCATTACCTTTGCACAAAATTAAAACATACGAAAATAATATGGGAAAAGTCATACTGACCGGCGACCGCCCTACTGGTCGCCTGCATTTAGGCCACTATGTGGGCAGCCTGCGCCGCCGCGTGGAGCTGCAGGAGGAAGGTAACTACGACCGGATGTTCGTCTTCATCGCCGACGCACAGGCGCTGACCGACAACGCCGACAACCCCGAGAAGGTGCGCCAGAACATCATCGAGGTGGCGCTCGACTATCTCTCCGTAGGCCTCGACCCGCAGAAGGTGACCATCTTCATCCAGTCGATGATACCCGAGCTGACGGAGCTGACGTTCTATTATATGAACCTCGTCACCGTGAGCCGCTTGCAGCGCAACCCCACGGTGAAGACCGAGATACAGATGCGCAACTTCGAGACGTCGATACCCGTAGGCTTCTTCACCTACCCCATCTCGCAGGCTGCCGACATCACGGCCTTCAAGGCCACGACGGTGCCCGTAGGCGAAGACCAGGAGCCGATGCTCGAACAGTGTCGCGAGATTGTGCGCCGCTTCAACAACACGTACGGCGAGGTGCTCGTAGAGCCGGAAATCATGCTGCCCACCAACCAGGCCTGCCTGCGTCTGCCGGGCACCGATGGCAATGCGAAGATGTCGAAGTCGCTTGGCAACTGCATCTATCTCTCCGACCCGTCGAAGGAGATGCAGGCCAAGATCAAGTCGGCCTACACCGACCCGACCCACCTGCGCATCGAAGACCCGGGACATGTGGAGGGCAACGTGGTGTTCACTTATCTCGACGCTTTCTCTACCGACGACGACTTCCGCGACTTCTGGCCCGACTATCAGAACCTCGACGAGCTGAAAGACCACTACCGCCGTGGCGGACTGGGCGATGTGAAGTGTAAGAAGTTCCTGATGAAGGTGCTCGACCGCCAGCTGGAGCCTATCCGCGCGCGTCGCCACGAGTTTGAGAAAGACATCCCCGAGGTGTTCAACATCCTCAAGAAAGGCACTGATGCCGCTCGCGAGGTGGCTGCTCAGACGCTCCACGAGGTGCGTCAGGCCATGAAGATCAACTACTTCGACGACATCGAGCTCATCCGGCAACAGGCTGAGAAGTACAAGTAACGACCCCTCCTAACCTCCCCAAGGGGGAGGGATTCCCAAGAGGATGAGTTGATTACAAAATCAATAAATGACCGAATAAACAGTAAATTGATAATTATAAATTGTAAATCAATGGAAAACAACCAGAACAACAACCAGCTCCAGATTGAGCTTTCGCCAGAGGTGGCACAGGGACAGTACGCTAACTTCGCTATCATCACCCATTCGAGCAGCGACTTCATCGTCGACTTCGCCCGCATCCTTCCGGGTGTGCCCAAGGCACAGGTGAAGAGCCGCGTCATCCTCGCACCCGAACATGCTAAGCGCCTGCTGCAGGCCCTGCAAGAGAACATCGTTCGCTATGAGCGCGCCTACGGACAGATTAAGATTCCAAACCAGCAGCCCCGGACGGCAACGCCGTTCAACATCGGCAAAGGAGAAGCCTAAGCTATGTTCTTAGCCGTTGACCTCGGAGCAACGTCGGGCCGAACCATCGTCGGCAGCATTGCCGACGGCATCGTCCGACAGGAAGAACTGACACGCTTTGACAACCACCTCATCGAGCAGGGCGGTCATTTCTATTGGGATATCTATGCGCTCTACCGCGAAATCATCAGCGCGCTGAAGAAGGCGGCAACGCAACATCTCGACATCGAGAGCATCGGCATCGACACATGGGGCGTCGACTTCGTCTGCATAGGCGAAGACGGCGCTCCGTTGCGTTTGCCACGTGCCTACCGCGACCCCTCCAACTTCGCCGCCATGGACCACTATCTGGCCAACGTGACGAACAGGAAAGAACTCTACGAGGCTACGGGCACGCAGATCATCTACTTCAACTCGCTCTTCCAGCTGCACAGCATGCGGCAGCAGGGCGACAGCGCGCTGCAGCATGCACGGCGCATCCTCTTTATGCCCGATGCCATCAGCTACATGCTCACGGGCGAGGCTGTGTGCGAATACACGATAGCCTCGACATCGCAGCTCATCGACCCACACACACGCGACTTCGACGAGCGGCTGCTCAAGAGCGTCGGACTGAGCCGCGAGATGTTCGGCCGTCTGGTGATGCCCGGCACCGTCGTCGGTACGCTCACCGAGGAGGTGCAGCGACTGACAGGCCTCGGAGCCATCCCTGTGGTGGCCGTTGCCGGTCACGACACAGCCAGCGCCGTAGCTGCCGTGCCGGCCAGCGACACCCACTTCGCCTATCTCTCCAGCGGCACATGGAGCCTCATGGGCATCGAGACACCGCAACCTGTTGTCAACGAATGGAGTAGCAAGCGCAACTTCACCAACGAGGGCGGCATCGAACACACCATCCGACTGCTGAAAAACATCTGCGGCATGTGGCTCTACGAGCGCTGCCGGAAGGAGTGGAAGGAGCAAGGAGG
>JAGBLC010000136.1 GCA_017635615.1 Prevotella sp. | reverse complement strand
GAAGGGAATCTGTCGGCCGAAGTCGGGAAAGAGGTCCAGCCCGTCGTGGTGGTGATGCTCAGTTATGGTCAGTTCGCTGTGCAGCACCATCCAGTGAATGAGGTTGGAGAGCTGGCACAGTCCGCCGCCGATGCCTTTCGAGGGCTGGCCTTTGGCGATGGTGAGTCCCTCCTTGTAGCCTTTCCGCCTCGATGTTCTTCCGATGCGTTTCCATACGGAGAACGTCTCGCCGGGACGGATTATCAGTCCGTCGATGTGCCTGACGGCCAGCGCAAGATTGGCAGCCTTGTTCTCTTGCAACACCATATCGACATTGCCGAGCCGTCGGCGGATGAGCGAGTTATGCTGATAGACGAGTACGGGCAGCGGCTTTTCCGTTCGCTCGCGGGCAAAGGTCGTCCGTTGCAGGAAGTCCTTCATGTGTCGCTTCGCGATTTCCTTCTCGACAGACAGTCGATAGGTGAAGGGTGACAACTCACAAAACAATTTTCGCTTCATGACTCTTACATTTATGATGCAAAGATAGCAAATCCGCTGCACCTACGTTTCGTTTTCACGATTATTTTATGATAGTTTATGAAATGTGTGAACCATACGGAAAAGAGCCCGTCGGCAACCAGATTCCAGCACGTCTTGTTGTCGTAACATCAGAAAAAGAAAGAAAAATGGCGAATTTCTTGGCTGTTTCGTATTAAAGAAGTAAATTTGCGGTGAGATTAGCATGACGTTGACATGCGATATCTTCCTTATCATCTGATTCTACAACTTGATTACTTATGCTTGTAAAAACATACAGTGTTGCGGTGAATGGACTTGAGACGACTACTATCACCGTAGAAGTGAGCATGACACGAGGCATGCTTTTCCACCTGACCGGCCTGGCCGACACAGCCGTCAGGGAGAGCCACGACCGTATCAAGGCGGCATTGGCCAACAACGGGTTCAAGATGCCTACGATGGACATCACGGTGAATATGGCACCTGCCGACATCCGCAAGGAGGGAAGCAGCTTCGACCTGCCACTGGCCATCGGTATCCTTGCCGCCGACAACAAAGTGCCCGCCGACGAACTACGCAACTATATCCTTGTCGGCGAGCTCGGACTCGACGGCAAGCTGCAGCCCATCCGTGGTGCCCTGCCCATCGCCATCCGGGCAAGGGCAGAGAAATACAAGGGCCTGATTGTGCCTTCACAGAACATCCATGAAGCAGCTGTGGTGAACAATATCGACGTCTATGGGATGGACAACCTGACGGATGTTGTCAACTTCTTCAACGGGACGTGCCACTTCGAGCCTACCGTCATCGACACACGCCGTGAGTTCTACCTTCAGCAAAGCCACTTCCCACTTGACTTCTGTGATGTCCGCGGGCAAGAGAACGTGAAGCGTGCTTTAGAAGTGGCTGCCGCAGGAGGGCACAACCTCATCATGATTGGCCCACCGGGCAGCGGTAAGTCGATGATGGCCAAGCGGTTGCCCAGTATTCTGCCACCTCTCTCGCTGTCGGAAAGTCTTGAGACGACACAGATACACTCCATAGCCGGAAAGCTCGACCGCGACTCTGGTCTCATCTCGCAGCGACCGTTCCGTTCGCCCCACCACACCATCTCGCAGGTAGCCCTCGTCGGCGGAGGCAACTCTCCGCAACCCGGCGAAATCAGCTTGGCCCACAATGGTGTGCTCTTCCTCGACGAGCTGCCAGAGTTTAACAAGTCGACGCTCGAAGTGTTGCGCCAGCCACTTGAAGACCGACACATCACCATCAACCGTGCCAAATACACGCTCTCCCTACCCTGCTCCTTCATGTTCGTCGCCTCGATGAACCCTTGTCCCTGCGGCTACTATGGCGACCCCACCCACAACTGCGTATGCACTCCCGGGCAGATACAGCGCTACATGAACAAGATCTCCGGTCCGCTGCTCGACCGCATCGACATTCATTGCGAGATACAGGCCGTGCCCTTTGCAGAATTGAGCCAGATGCAGCCCGGCGAACCATCAGCAGTCATTCGCGAACGAGTGATAAAAGCACGGAATATCCAGACCGAGCGCTTCCGTCAACTCTCTTCCGGCAGCGGAAGGGAAGGTGACGCCGTCCATTGCAACGCCCAGATGACAGAGCGTATGCTCCACGAGTTTGCCGAGCCCGATGCCGCATCTCTCGACATGCTCCGCATGGCGATGGAAAGGCTAAAGCTTTCAGCAAGAGCCTACAGCCGCATCCTGAAAGTGGCCCGCACCATCGCCGACCTCGCCGGCAGCGAGAAGGTGGAGACGATGCACATCGCCGAGGCCATCGGCTATCGCAGCCTTGACCGCGGCGACTGGGCTGAGAGAGGGATATAAGGTTTGTACAGAAATTTGCCGAACACCTCACCAAAATGGCCGGAAAGCCTTTGCTACAGCGGGTTTCGGATGGTGAGGTGTTTGCCAGACACCTCACCACACATCTCACCAGACACCTCACCATTTTGATGAGAGGTAGGAGGCGACGCTTCTTTGCGTCGCAACAGCACATAGGGAGACCCCTGCCAGCCTCCCCAAAGGAGAGGAGACCCACGTGGCAGGTGTCACGCTGGGAAGCGTGACCTCCTACATTACCGCAATGGGTAGGAGGCGACGCTTCCTTGCGTCGCAACAGCGCATAAGTGGCTGGTGGGGTCTATGGTGAGGGGCGTGGTGAGGTGTTCGGCAAACACCTCACCATCGGGAAGGCCGATAAACAGAGGGATTCGGAACAAATTGGTGAGATGTTGTACTATTTTTCGACGAAAAGTTTTTCAGTGGATTTTATACCGCGCAGGGGGATAGACTCCATGAATATCAGAGACTATCAATAAGCACGATAAGACTATTACTAAGGCAGTCAGAGACTATCTCTGAGCCTGTCAGAGACTATCACTGAGGCAGTCAGAGACTATCACTGAGGCAGTCAGAGACTATCACTGAGCAAGTCAGAGACTATCTCTGACGATGTCAGCAAGCATAAAATAGGGAAATTCTACCAGGCGATGGGCGTCAGTCCATGCTGCACGAGATACTCGTTGGCCCGGGAGAAATGATGGTTGCCAAACCACCCGCCGCGGTTGGCACTGAGCGGAGAAGGATGAACCGACTCGAGGACGAGGTTTTCCTGACGGTTGATCATCCACGCCTTGCTGCGTGCATAGCCGCCCCAAAGCATGTAGACAAGATGGTGACGCTGCGTAGCAAGCGCCTGGATGGCCGCATCGGTAAAGGTCTGCCAGCCTATCTTGGAGTGGCTGTTGGCTTGATGTGCACGGACGGTGAGGGTGGCGTTGAGGAGCAGTACGCCCTGACGTGCCCAACGAACGAGACTGCCATCAGGCGGAACGGGCTGTCCTAAATCGGCCTCTATCTCCTTAAAGATATTGACAAGCGACGGAGGCATCATGACACCAGGCTTGACGGAGAAACACAGCCCTTCTGCCTGTCCCGGCTCATGATAGGGATCTTGCCCAATGATGACCACCTTCACCTGGTCGAATGGACAAAGGTTGAAGGCATTGAATATCTCTCGTCCTGGCGGATAGCAGGTCGTGGTGGAATATTCTTGTCTTACTATCTGCGTGAGGCGCTCGAAGTAGGGCTTGGTGAACTCTGCTTGCAGTTGGTTTTTCCAGGATTCTTCTATCTTAACGTTGGGCATGGTGGATAAAACTAAAATTCGACGTAGGGCTGCAGCCGTTGGATTAGCTCGGGCGTAAAGTCAGGCAACAACCGAAGTTCTTGCAGACTGTGGAGAGGCCCTTTCATCCTACGGTAGTCGGTAATGGCCTTGGCCATGAAGTAAGAAATATAGGGATGCTTGCGCAGCTGTGCTGCCGACAGTTTGTTGACATTGAGTTTCTGAATGGCTCCCGGAGAGACATGGAAATAGGGCAGCGCATCCTCCGGGAAGCCTTCTATCTCCAAAAGTTGATCGGTGCTACAGAAGCCCCCAAGCTTTTCCCGGTAGCGCACTATCTGGCGGGCATAGTAGCTGCCGATGCCAGGCACTTTCTTCAGCTGAGCAGTATCCGAACTGTTGAGGGCTATCTGCTGCCCGGGTTTCAGTTTGACCGGGTAGCGAAGAGTGTCGCGTGTGGCAGAAGGCTTTGGCCGAGCCTCGTAAGGCGCGGCAGTCGTGCCTTCTTGTCCATAGTCGTTCTTCGACAAACGATGTGAAGAGTGGGCGAAGAGAGAGGAAGCCGGCATGTAGTCGGAAGAAATACGGATGTAGGGCTCGAGCGTCCGGTATTGCTTCACGGTGAGTCCATACAGCTGTGCGAAATCCTTCGGTTCGCGATAGACCCCACCTGCAGCGCGATAGCGATAGATGTTGCGCACCTGCCAAGGCTGAAGGCCGAGTCGTAGCAGCTGAGTACTGTCGGCAGTGTTCGGGTCGAACGGGAAGAGTTCCGCCTTCCTGCCTTCCACTCTGTAATAAGCCTGCGCCTTGCCACCTTTCGCACCATACCGACCGCCATCTGTCCGATCAGCAGCCATCTGCTCATCGGAGGCGACATCCTTGTCGCGCATTAAATAAGTTGCAGTCAGGAACAGGCTGATGGCCACCACGATGACCAGCAGCACCTGTCTGTCTGACTTATTGAAACAGAAGAACTCCCTAAGATTCATTACCTAACCGACGACTTACTTGTAGCTCAAGCTAATCCATATCTCAGCATACGGCACTCATCAGATAATGCCGAACTGGTGCAGGAAGATGAAGATGATGGCCACGGGGCAGATGTACTTCACACAGATGAGGAAGAAGGGAAGGTAGCGCGAGCGCAGCGTCCCCCAGTTGGTCATTTCCTCGTTAATGAATTTGCGTGGCAGCACCCACCCGACGAGAATACACGTCAGCAGCCCGCCAGTGGTCAGAAGCACATTAGCCGTCATCCAGTCGCACAGGTCGAAGAGCGCCTTTCCGAAGAAGTTGAGCCAGGGATAGCCACTGAGCGAGAGTGCACAGAGCGTTCCGACAACGATACAGATGAGCGACACGATGCGGGCACCGTTGCGCCGGCTCATGCCGAACTCCTCGCTGACGAACGATGTTCCCACCTCATGGACAGAGATATTCGACGTCAGCGCGGCGATGAAGAGCAGCAGATAGAAAGCCGTTGACACGACATAGGCCAAGACGGGGACGGCCGAGAAAGCCTGTTCGATGACGTTGGGCAGCGTGACGAACACCAGCGACGGCCCGCTGTCGGGCTGAATGCCCACCGAAAGAGCTGCGGGGAAAATGATAAATCCGGAAAGGATGGCCACACCCGTGTCGATGCTGGCTATCTGCACCGTTGTCTTCACCAGATGTGTGTCGCGCTGGAAGTAGCTGGCATAGGTGCAGAGGGCCCCCATGCCGATGCTCAGCGAGAAGAAAGCCTGCCCCATAGCCTCGAGCACTGTTTCGCCCGTCACCTTCGAGAAGTCGGGCTTCAGCAAGAAGTCGATACCTTTCGACGCTCCTGGCAGCAGCAACGAACAGACCACCAGCACAAGGAGCAGCACGAAGAGCACAGGCATCATCAGCTTCGAAGCCTTCTCGATGCCTCCTTCCACACCACGTATGATGACGAGGTGTGTGATGATGATGATCAGGATGGTCCACCCCACGAGCTTCAGCGGATTGCCCATGAAGTCAGCAAAGAACTGTCGGAAATATTCGGGCGTGCCATGCAAGTCGTTGGCGAGCGATGACAGCGTGAACTGCAGGGTCCATCCGCTCACCACACTATAGTAGCCCACGATGAGCGTTCCGGTGAAGACGCCGAGATAGCCCACCCATCGCCAATAGTTGGAATGGGACACCATGCCATAAGCCCTTGCGGCATTTGCCTGGGCATGCCGGCCAATCATCATCTCGCAGAGCATCACGGGCAGTGCCATCAAGATGATACACACGATGTAGATGACGATGAAGGCAGCACCGCCATTCTGTCCTGTCACGTAAGGAAATCGCCAAACATTGCCCAATCCTACGGCACTGCCAGCTGTGGCCAGCACCATACCCAGTTTCGACCCGAAACCGCTTCTCTTTGTTTCTGCCATTGTATGATTTGTTATAAATTGTTGTTGGTAGAACGCTGCTATGGCAACGACGTTGCAAAGATAAGCTAAAAAATGTATATATGCAAGCGATTGGGTGATAAATTTGAAAATATTTTACTAACTTTGCTGCATGATTCGTAAATATCCATTCACCTTAGCACTTGTCGCCGTCATCTGGGTGCTGTGCCTGATGCCTATCCCGGAGAATCCGTTGAGCCATGTCAGCATGATCGACAAGTGGACCCATCTCGTCATGTATGGCACGCTGTGCCTGGTGCTGTGGTGTGAGTTTACGCACCATGGGACCGGCAGAGCGCTGTCGATAGGCCGCTGGTTGCCACTTTGGCTCCTGCCTGTCGTGATGAGCGGCATCATCGAGCTGGTGCAGCGCTATTGCACGGGCGGGATGCGTAGCGGCGAGTGGCTCGACTTTGCGGCCAACAGCCTCGGAGCCTCCCTTGTGCAGCCCATCGGCTACCTATATTATATATGGTATAGCAGACACAGAAGAAACAAACACGGCATTGAGAAGCGCTAAATGCCATGTTTACACATCAAAAATGCGGCATTTGCGTGGTGCAAATGCCGCATTTGGTTTTGGCAGATCGTCAGGTTGCCCGCCAGCCGTCAGCACTCGAGCTCTAAATGGCGGAAGGCTTCGGGGATGGTTCCCTTCCAAAGGCAGAAGGGCATCTTGCGCATGTGCGAGTTGTAGAAGCGTCGGTCGCCCGTCACCTCCTGTCCGATGAAGTCGGGCTTCACGTAAGCTTCGTCCTCGCTCTGCAGCTCCACTTCGGCCATGACGAGACCGGCATTGTCGCCATGAAACTCGTCCACCTCGAAGGTGTGCCGCCCGCTCTTCACCAGATAGCGATGCTTGTCGATGATGCCCGGTTCGCAGATGTCCATCAGCTGCCGGGCCTCGTCGAGCGTTATCTCCTTCTCGAACTCGAAGCGCGAGAGTCCGCCGTTGGCCGAAGGACCTTTGATGGTCAGGAAGCCGCGGTCGTCGCGGATACGTACTCTGACCGTCCGCCCATTGCCGCTGCTGATATATCCCTGCTGGATATGGCTACAGCTTTCGGCAAGCTCGCGGTAAGCGTTGCCGCTGACGAGGAACTTCCGTTCTATCTCTCTGTTCTCCATTCTACGAGTTAAGGAGCCAGAACGAACCAACAAGCACGATGGCCAGGATGATGAGCACAACAACAATCCACTTGATTACTTTCTTGGCCTGCGCTTCTTGCTTGGCTTCGCGGCGGGCCTTCTTCAATTCTTTTTTCTTCTTGTTCATAGTTGTTTTATTTTTGGTTATTGGGATTTGCTGGGATTATTGGGATATTTTTTCTGTTTATTCTTCGTCGGCGACGGGGAACTCCATGAGGTAGGCCTTGATGAAGCCGTCTATCTTGCCGTCCATGACACCATCGACGTCGGATGTCTGGTAGTTGGTGCGGTGGTCCTTCACCCGACGGTCGTCGAAGACATAGCTTCTGATCTGGCTGCCCCACTCTATCTTCTTCTTCGAGGCCTCTATCTTGGCCTGCGCCTCAAGGCGTTTCTTCATGGCGCGATCGTAGAGCTGCGAGCGGAGCAACGTCAGGGCGCGCTCCTTGTTCTTCGGCTGGTCGCGCGTCTCAGTGTTCTCGATGAGGATTTCCTCCTCTTCGCCGGTGTCGGGGTCAGTATACCAGTAGCGCAGACGCACGCCCGACTCCACCTTGTTGACGTTCTGTCCGCCGGCGCCGCTGCTTCGGAACGTGTCCCACGAGAGCTTGGCCGGGTCGACATACACCTCGATGGTGTCGTCGACGAGAGGCGAGACGAATACGCTTGCGAACGATGTCATACGCTTTCCCTGCGCATTAAACGGGCTGACTCGCACCAGTCGGTGCACACCATTCTCGCTCTTCAGATAGCCATAGGCATATTCGCCGCCCTCTATCTCCATCGTCACGCTCTTGATGCCGGCCTCGTCGCCGTCCTGCAGGTTAGAGATGGTCACCTTGTGTCCGTGGGCCTCCGCCCACCGCATGTACATTCGCATGAGCATCGATGCCCAGTCCTGGCTCTCCGTTCCGCCTGCGCCAGAGTTGATCTTCAGCACACAGTCCATGGGGTCTTCCTTCTGGCGCAGCATGTTCTTCAGCTCCAGGTCCTCGATGGCGACGATGGCCTTGTGGTAGTCGTCGTCGACCTCCTGCTCTGTAACCATCTCCTCGTGGTAGAAGTCGAAGGCCAGCTGCAGCTCGTCGGCCATCGTACGCACCTCTTTATAGCCATCAATCCATTTCTTGATGGCCTTCACCTTCTTCATCTGTTCCTGCGCGCGCTTCGGGTCTTCCCAGAAGTCGGGAGCCTGTGTGCGCAGTTCCTCCTCTTCGTATTCTATCTTTTTCCGGTCGATGTCCAAGTAATGGTGCAGGTCGTCTACCCGCTTGAGGACATCCTTCAGTTGTTCTTGAGTTATCATTTCGTTAATTGTCGTTAAGCTGCCACACCATTTTCAAAGAGATACTCAGGCGCGATGTCGGCACCATTTGCCCAAAAGATGGTATGGTCGAGACCAAATTGCTCAAACTGTTTTTTGTCGCGCAATTCTTGATATGCAGGATAGTCAAGCAGTGGCGTAAGGTCAATCTTTCTGCGTTCGCCATTGCTGAATGTGCAAAGCAGCGAGTATTCGCCCAAATACTCCACGTCGGTTATTGTCAGTATCATTCCTTCAATGTTTTATTTTGTTTATCTTTTCTCCTCGTTGAGCTTTTTCCCAGATTTCCATGAGTTCCTCTTCATGTTCATCAATGAATGAATTGATCAGCGCTATGGTCTTTGACCTTGCTTTCCCTTCTATGACACGGTCCTGAATGGTTATCGAGAAGTTGTCCGTTCCACTCCTTACATGTATATGGGGAGGGTTATGGTCGAACCCATATATACACCAAGATACCTTGTATAATAAAGACAGATCCCATTGCTTATACTCTGCTTTCCTTGTACATTTCTTCAATCTCGGCGGCATAGTGCTTGTTGAGCACGGCGCGCTTGATTTTCAGCGTGTTCGTCAGTTCGCCCGCCTCCATAGTGAAAGGCTTGGGCAGCAGGGTGAAGGTCTTGATCTTCTCGTAGTTGGCGAGTTGCTGCTGCAGGGTGTCGATACGGTCGGTGAGCATCTTGATGATGCGCTTGTTGCGGCATAGGTCTTCCACCGTGTCATAGTCGATGTCGTTGTCCTTGGCATATTCCTCGAGCTCGGCGAAAGCCGGTACGATGAGCGCCGATACGAACTTGCGCTGGTCGGCGATGACCGCCACCTGCTCGACGAACTTGTCGACGAGAATCTTCGACTCGATCATCTGCGGTGCGATATACTTGCCGTTGGAGGTCTTGAAGAGCTCCTTGATACGCTCCTTGAGGAAGAGCTCGCCATCCTTGAGATAGCCAGCATCGCCCGTATGGAAGAATCCGTCGGCATCGAATGCCTCGGCGTTGAGCGCGTCGCGCTTGTAGTAGCCCCGTGTGATGGTGGGTCCCTTGAGCAGTATCTCGTCGTTCTCGCCAATCTTTATCTCGATGCTGTGGATGGGCCTTCCGACGCTTCCCACGGTGTAAGGTTCACCCATGTGGTCGTTCGACACGGTGGCGAGGCTCTCCGTCAGTCCGTAGCCCACCATCATGAAGATGCCCACCGAGTGGACGAATTCCTCCACCTCGGTCGACACATACGAGCCTGCCGTCGGGAAGAAGTGTGCATCCTCCAGTCCGAGCTGCTTGCGGACGAGCGAGAAGAGCGTCTTGTCGAACGCTTCGTATTGCAGCTTCAGCGGCAGTGGAGCTCGCTTGCCCCGGCTGAGATATTCTATCTGGTACTTGCGTCCTACGGCCAGTGCGCGCTTGAAGAGGCTTCGCTGCACGGGTCCGGCCTTTTCGATCTTCGACATCACACCGATGTAGACTTTCTCCCAGAAGCGCGGCACGGCACACATACAGGTGGGATGCGTCTCGCGCATCGACTGTTGTATCTCCTT
>JAGBLC010000135.1 GCA_017635615.1 Prevotella sp. | reverse complement strand
GTTGCGACGTGAGACACGTCGCCTCCTACATTGCTGCCTGTGTGCCAATGTAGGAGGTCACGGTTCCTAACGTGACATCTGCCACTTATGCGCTGCTTATGTGCTGTTGCGACGTGAGACACGTCGCCTCCTACATGGCTGCTTATGTGCTGTTGCGACGTGAGACACGTCGCCTCCTACATTGCTGCTTATGCGCCAATGTAGGAGGTCACGTTTCCTAACGTGACACCTGCCACGCATGCGCTGCTTATGTGCTGTTGCGACGTGAGACACGTCGCCTCCTACATGGCTGCCTGTGTGCTGTTGCGACGTGAGACACGTCGCCTCCTACATGGCCTTATTATTGATTATTATTGCCTGACGAAATCGCTGGGCTTCAGCTCGACGATGCGGCCATAGGCAGAGAGCTGCTGCATGTCGAGCTTCTTCTTGTTGCCCACGACAACGGTGATGCGCGGCACGGGCTTGATCTCGGTTTTGAAAAATTGCTCCACATCGGCAGCTGTCAGAGCCGGGACGTTGCCGACATACACAGCGTTGGGATCGGCCGTCCGCCCCTCGTTGAGGTGGTTGGCAATGGTGATACCGATGGTACGGAAGGACGGGAAGCCGTTGCTGATGTTGCTGACGACCTCTTTCTTGGCCACCTCGAGGTTGCGCTGGCGCATGGGCATCTCGGTGAGGAGTGTGTCGAGGACCGCCAGGGCCTGCATCGTCTTATCGGCCTGCGTGCCGATATAGGTGGTGAAGCAGGAAGGACGCTTCTCGGGGGTGACGGAGAGCGAGCTGGCGGCTCCGGTGGAATAGGCCATCGAGCGGAACTCGCGAATCTCCTGGAACATCAGCGACGACATACCGCCGCCGAAATAGCGTGAGCAGAGAGCCAGCCGTGCCTGATCGCTGGCAGAGGCAAAGGGGCGCAGTCCCTGATAGGTGCGGACGATGGTCTGCCGTGCCGAGGGCATGTCGTAGACATAGACAATGGGCTCGTCGTAGGTCTTCAGCGTCCTGACGGTCAGCGGCGGTGCGGTGGTGGCATTGCCGAGGGGCAACCAGTGGCTGACATCGCGTGCCACCTCGTCGGCCGACAGACGACCGCTATAGACGACATCGCAGGCATAGTGCTGCACATCGCTGAAGAGCTGCAACAGGTCGTCGCCCTTCAGCTGGCTGAGCTCCTTGGCCGTCGTCTGCCGCAGAAACTGCGAGGCATCGCCAAACTCGACCTTCTCCATGATGGCCTGCATCACCTCGTCGTTGCTCTTGAGCAGTGCGCGACGCTCGGTCTTCATGCCGCTGATCATATCTTTACGCGCCTTCTCGTCGGTCTTGGCATGACGCATGAAGTGGGCCAGCAGCCGAAGCGTCGGCTGCAGGTTGCGGTCGAAGCCGTTGATGTTGAGCAGGAAGTAGTTCTTCGTTGCCTCGATGTCGAGCGTCGCCCCCTGTTGCTGCAGAGCCTTGTTCAGCTGCTGCAGCGTCAGCGAGTCGGTACCCAACTGCCCGGCATACTCTGCCACGGCTTCGAGCCTCGGGTCGTCGAGGGTGCCGCGGTGGTACATGAGCGTCAGGTTGAAGATGTCGTTGACGGGATTCTGCGTGACAAAGAGACGTGCCTTCGACGAGCCGTCGGGAGAAAGACTGACCATCGTGGCATCCTTCTCGAAGTCGAGCAGGCGCACGGGACGCTCCTCGGCAGGCAGCTGGCGCAGCTGCTGGGCATAGTGCGACTCGGCATCGGCATGTTTCGGGCGAACCGGTTCGAAGCCCGGCTTCTCGATGACGTCTTTCTTGTACATGCCGAACTTCTTGACAAAGCGCACATACTGGTCGGTGAAATAGCGGTTGGCCACATCGGTGATGTCCTGCTTCGTGAGCCGCTGGATGCCCTCCACCTGACGGAGGTAGTCGTTCCACGAACGTCCCTGTGCGAAGACATCCACCATCATGGCAGCCCTGCCGTTGAGCGTCTCCAAAGCCATGCTCTCCTCGCGCTGCACCTCCATCTTCAGCATGTCGAGCTCGTGTTCAGAAAAGTCGCCACGCTTGAGCTTCTCCACCTGCTGCCAGCAAAGCTGCTCGGCCTTCTTCTTGCTGCCAAAGGGCAGTTTGGGAACAGATGCGAGGATGAGTGTGCCGATGCCGTTGAGAGAGGCTCGCTCTACGATGCCAGCCATCATCTTGTGGTTGTTGACGAGCGAATCGATGAGACCTGTCTCGCCATCGTTGCTGAGCAGCTTGGCCGCCAAATCGAGTGCCGGGGCATCCGCCTCGATGTCGGTGGGAGCGCGGAAAGCCTTCGCCGTAATCTTGATGAGGGGAAGGGGCACTTTCAGTCCGACGGTACGGCGGTCGAGCTGTGGTGCTACGGCAACGTCTCGGTTGGCAGTAGTGCCACCGGGCAGCTGTCCGAAGGTAGGTTCAAGGAGCTGCCGCACCTCGTCGGTATTGAAGTCGCCGCAAAGGATGAGTCCCATGTTGCCCGCAACATAGTATTTGCGATAGAAGACCTCCATCTCGCTCATGCGCGGGTTCTTCAGGTTCTCGGTGCTGCCGATGATGGGATACTCGTAGGGTGTACCTTTGAAGATCTCGCTCATGCCATGCTCCAAGGCACCCATGAGCATGTTGTCGGCAGCGCGGTTCTTCTCCTCATAGACGGTCTCGAGCTCGCCTTGGAACAGGCGGTAGACGGGGTGGACGAGACGATGGCTGTTGAGTGTGAGCCACTGGCGCATGTACTGCGGCGAGAAGGTATTATAATAATAGGTATAGTCGTAGCTCGTACCGGCATTGAGTCCCGTTCCGCCAAACTCAGCAATGAGGCGGTCGAACTCGTTGGGGATGGCATACTCGCCGGCACGGATACTCAGACGGTTGATATTGCGCTGGATGGCCTTGCGGCCCGCTTCGTCGCTTGTCTGTGCCAACAGCTCGTACTGGGCGGCGATGCTGTCAAGGTAGACCTTCTCAGCCTGATAGTCGACGGTGCCGATGGAGTCGGTGCCCTTGAACATGATATGTTCGAAATAGTGAGCGATGCCCGTATTGGGACAGTCGCGGGCACCAGCTTTCACCAAGACGGCACCATAGACCTTGGGCTGTGTGTGGTCTTCGTTGAGCCACACCTTCAGGCCGTTTTTCAACACCACCTCCGTGACACGGAGCGACTCCGGAAACTGTGCCCTCAGGCCTCCTGCCACGAGCAGCAATGCCGAGAGCAAAATGAATCGATGGTTTGTTTTCATCTTTCTTCCGTTTTTTGTTTACGCACCTAAAGACATCGAGGAAAGCAGCTGCCGTCAGGCGTGAACGAGCGTGCCGATGTCTTCGCCGTCGATGACCTTCTTGAGGTTGCCCACGATGTCCATGTTGAAGACGTAGATGGGCAGGTGGTTGTCGTTGCACATGACGATGGCCGAGAGGTCCATGACCTTGAGGTTGCGTGCGAGCACCTCGCTGTAGGTGATGTCGCTGAACTTCGTGGCTGTGGGGTCTTTCTCAGGGTCGGCCGTGTAAACACCGTCAACGCGTGTGCCCTTGAGCATCACGTCGGCCTCTATCTCGACACCGCGCAGCGAAGAGCCCGTGTCTGTGGTGAAATAGGGCGACCCCGTTCCGGCAGAGAAGATGCAGACATAGCCTTGCTGCATATAGTCGATGGCCTTCCATTTTGAATAGAACTCGCCAACAGGCTCCATGCGGATAGCCGTGAGCACCTTGTTCTTTACGCCTACGGCATCGAGGCCACTGCTCAGGGCCAGCGAGTTGATGACGGTGGCCATCATGCCCATCTGGTCGCCCTTGACGCGGTCGAAACCCTTCTGTGCGCCGCTGAGTCCGCGGAAGATGTTTCCGCCGCCGATGACGATGCCTATCTCGACGCCCATGTCGTGAATCTCCTTGATCTGGCGAGCATAGTCAGACAGACGCTGTTCGTCGATACCAAACTTGCCTCCTGCGGCCAGACTTTCGCCGCTGAGCTTCAATAGAATTCTCTTAAATCGTGCCATAATTCTTGCTTTTTTTCGTTAGGTTGTTATTTTTTGATTTTTTCGTTATTTCGGGATTTCCGGGATTTCGTTATTCCGTTATTCCGGTATTCCGGTATTTCGGTATTCCGTTGTTTCGAGGTTGCGCCATCTTTCATCAAAAACAAACTGAATCTCCTTGAATGCGAATGCAAGATGCTCCTTGCTGTCGGTAGAGGACAGCAGCAGGTGCCCGTCGTCGCTGACGTCGTCGAGGCGAAGCATGCGCTGCTCTCCGTTGGGCAACCGGTAGGGATGAATCTCGCCGCGACGATAGAGGTCGCTGCGATATTCGTCGCGAATGACCTCTGCCCCTCCATCGGCAGCCTGGCTGACCAGCTCGTCAGTCAGTTCGGCCACCCGATAAAGGATTGCCTCGCGGTCTATCTCATGTCCCAGTATCTGACAAAGCGACACGGGGTTGGGTGCATCGCTGCAGAACACTTGCTGGTTGACGTTGATGCCGGTGCCGATGATGCAGGACTTGATGTGCTGTGCCTCGAGCGTTGTCTCGATAAGGGTGCCGCAGAGCTTGCGATCGTGCCAATAGATGTCGTTGGGCCACTTCACGCGAACATCTTCTATATATAGTGACAGCGTGCGCTTCAAGGCTACGGCATGCGCCATCGAGAGGATGAACTGGTCGCGAGGGGCAATATGCTGCGGGCGCACCAAGATGCTGAAGGTAAGGTTCTTGCCCGGCTCACTCTCCCACGAGTTGGTGCCACAGCCTTTGCCTGCCGTCTGGAAATCGGTCCACACGACAAGCGTCTCTCCCTGACAGTCGGCCGCCACCTGCTTGATATAGCTGTTGGTGGAGTCCGTCTCGCTCACAAAAAACATCTTCATGCCCAATTATCCATTATCAATTATCAATTGTCCATTATCAATTATCAATTGGCAATTATCAATTATCAATTGTCAATTATCAATTATCAATTGTCGATTATCAATTATCATCATTTCCTTCGCTTTCTGCAGGAGCAACTCCATGAGCGGTTCGCGCTCGTTGGGTACACGGTTGTCGAGCACCGCATCTTTCAAGAACTGTTTCAGTTCGCCCACCTCGCGAGAGGGCTTCAGATGGAACATCTCCATGATCTCGTTGCCGTCGATGACGGGCTGCAGCAGGCGCTTATAGTCTTTCTCCTTCAGGTCGGTCAGCTTCTCGCGGACCATGCGGAAGTTCTCGCGGAAGTGCTTCTTACGCACCTCGTTCTTGCTCGTGATGTCCGCCTCGCAAAGCGTCATCAGGTCGTCGATGTCGTCGCCGGCATCGTTCATCAGTCGTCTGACGGCACTATCGGTAACCTCCTCGTCGGCGATGGCGATGGGCCGCATGTGGAGGTCGACGAGTTTCTGTACGTATTTCATCTTGGCATCAAGAGGCTGCTTCAGCCGTCGGAAGATTTCTGGCACCATCTTCGCTCCGATGAAGTTATGGTTATGGAAGGTCCAGCCAGCGAGGTTGTCCCATCGTTTGCTCTTCGGTTTCCCGATGTCGTGAAGCAAGGCAGCCCAGCGAAGCCAGAGGGAAGCCGAGGAGGGGGCTTTCACTACATTTTCCAGCACCTCAAGGGTATGGTAGAAGTTGTTCTTGTGCGCCCTGCCGTTGCGCGTCTCCACGATGTCGAGGGCGGCAAGCTCGGGGAGAATCACCTGGAGCAGTCCGCATCGGTGAAGGTCCATCCAACCCTTACTGGGATGAGGTGCCATCATCATCTTGTTCAGCTCTTCGGCGATGCGTTCGCCGCTGACTATCTTGATGCGCTCGGCGTTGCGCGAGAGCGCCTCGAAGGTCTCTTCTTCGATGAAGAAGTTGAGCTGCGTGGCAAAGCGGATGCAACGGAGCATGCGCAGAGGGTCGTCGCTGAAGGTGATGTCTGGGTCGAGGGGTGTGCGAATGATGCCATCCTCCAGATCGTAGAGTCCGTCGAAGGGATCGACCAACTGTCCGAAGCGGTCGCTGTTCAGACAGATGGCCATGGCGTTGATAGTGAAGTCGCGACGGTGCTGGTCGTCGGCCAAGGTGCCGTCCTCTACGACGGGTTTGCGCGAGTCGTGGCTGTAGCTCTCGCGACGAGCACCGACAAATTCAAGTTCTATATCTTCGCCCACCTTCACCTGTGCCGTACCGAAGTTCTTGAAGACGGAGAGGTGAGCCTTCCGCCCAAAGCTCTTTTTCACCTCTTTGGCCAAAGCGATGCCACTGCCCACTACGACCACGTCGATGTCGTTCGACGGCCGTTCCAGAAAGATGTCGCGCACATAGCCGCCCACCACATAACATTCGAGCCCCAAGTGGTCGGCAGCATCGCCTATCAGATGAAAGATATCATTATCGAGTATTTCTGCCAGTTCGGCATCCGAATATAGCTTCATGATTTCTCTGGTATAATCAGGAATAATGTTTTCAAATGCAAAGTTAGCTATTATTTTCAAAAAAAGCAGGAAAACGTTTGGAAGTTTCAGCATTATTGACTAATTTTGCAATACATTACAGAAAAAAACATCGATTATGGAGAATGCAATGAAATATGAAGAGGCGCTCAAGGAACTGGAGCAGATTGTGCGTCAGATGGAGAACAACGAGCTGGACATCGACCAGATGGGCGACCGGCTGAAGCGTGCGCAACAGCTCATCCGCCTGTGCAAGGACCGCCTGACAAAAACCGACGAAGAAATAAAGACCATCCTGGCTCAAGACGGCAACGCATGAGGACGGACATTTCATGGTTTCAAAGCACAAGAAGAGAGGCTACTGCATATTTCATGTAATTTAACTATCAAAATATTGGCAGGTTCGAAAAAACTTCGTACTTTTGCACGGATTTTATTAACATCAACAAATAGTTTTAAATCATGAAGAACTTAGATTGGGCAAATCTTACGTTTAGTTACACTAAGACCAATTACAACGTCCGCTGCTACTACCGCAACGGCAAGTGGGGTGAGATCGAAATCACCTCCGACGAGTATCTTAATATGCACATGGCTGCCGGCTGTCTGCACTACGGACAGGAAGGCTTCGAAGGCCTGAAGGCCTATCGTGGCAAAGACGGCAAGGTGCGTCTGTTCCGTGCTGTTGACAATGCCGAGCGCTTGCAGCAGACAGCACGCGGACTGCTCATGCCGGAAGTGCCGACAGAGCTGTTTATGGAAATGGCCAAGAAGGTGGTGCTGCTCAACCAGGAGTTTATCCCACCATACGAAACGGGTGCAACGCTCTATCTGCGTCCGCTGCTCATCGGTACGGGTGCCCAAGTGGGTGTCGGACCGGCCGACGAGTATTGCTTCCTCATCTTTGTCACACCCGTGGGACCATACTTCAAGGGTGGTTTCTCTTGCAACCCCTACGTCATCACACGCCAGTGGGACCGCGCCGCACCACTCGGAACGGGTCGCTACAAGGTGGGTGGCAACTATGCTGCATCGCTGCAGGCCAGCAAGTTTGCCCACGAACACGGCTATGCCGCTGAATTCTATGTAGACGCTAAGGAGAAGAAATACATGGACGAGTGTGGTGCTGCCAACTTCTTCGGTATCAAGGACAACACGTATATCACGCCCGAGTCGTCGTCAATCCTTCCCAGTATCACCAACCGCAGCCTTATGCAGGTGGCCGAAGACCTGGGTATGAAGGTGGAGCGCCGCCCCGTTCCCGAAGAGGAGCTCTCGACATTCGAGGAGGCCGGTGCTTGCGGTACGGCTGCCGTCATCAGCCCCATCTCGTACATCGACGACCTCGACAACGACCACCGCTATGTCTTCTCGAAGGACGGCAAGCCCGGTCCTTGGTCGGAGAAGCTTTATAACACGCTCCGCGGCATCCAATACGGAACCGTTGAGGACAAGCACGGATGGACAACCGTCGTGATTGAGTAATACTTTATTATATATAAGAACACAAAGACGCAGAGACACAGAGTTTTTTAAATGACCCGAAACGGATTGCTTGAAATCTCTGCGTCTTTGCGTTTCTGTGTTCAGGCATTTTAAGAAAGAAAAAAAGAAATGATATCGGTAGACAACCTGAAGGTGGAGTTCAGCACAAAACCGCTGTTCCAGGATGCCAGTTTCGTGGTGAACGACCACGACCGCATCGCCCTCGTGGGTAAGAATGGGGCGGGAAAAAGCACGCTGCTGAAGATTCTCTGTGGACTGCAACAGCCCACGGCAGGCACCATTGCCATACCGAAAGACACCGTCGTCGGCTATCTGCCTCAGGTGATGAAGCTCTCCGACGACACCACCGTGCGCGAAGAGACGCGCAAAGCCTTTGCCAACCAGACAAAGCTGAAAGAACAGCTCGAACGCATGAACCGTCAGCTCAGCGAGCGTACAGACTACGAGAGCGACGACTATATGCAGCTCGTACAGCGATATACTGAGGAGCATGAGCGATACCTGCTGCTCGGTGCCGACAACTACGAGGCGGAGATGGAACGCACACTCAGCGGACTGGGCTTTACACGCTCCGACCTGGACCGTCCCACCAAGGAGTTCAGCGGAGGATGGCGCATGCGTATCGAACTGGCAAAGATATTGCTGCAGAAGCCCGACGTGCTGCTGCTCGACGAGCCTACCAACCACCTCGACATCGACAGCATACAGTGGCTCGAGCAGTTCCTTGCCCAGAGTGCCAAGGCCGTGGTACTGGTCAGCCACGACCGGGCCTTCATCAACAACGTGACCAACCGCACACTCGAGATTTCATGCGGACGAATCGTCGACTACAAGGTGAAGTACGACGAATACGTTAAGCTGCGCGCCGAACGGCGGGAACAACAGATACGAGCCTACGAGAATCAACAGAAGGAAATGGCCGACATGCGGGCCTTCATCGAGCGATTCCGCTACCAAGCCACCAAAGCCGTACAGGTGCAGCAGAAAATTAAACAGTTAGAGAAGATCGTGCCTATCGAGATAGACGAGATAGACAACCGCGCGATGCACCTGAAGTTCCCGCCCTGCCTCCGTTCGGGCGACTATCCCGTCATCTGCGACGAGGTAGCAAAGGCCTATGGCGAACATCAGGTCTTTGCTGGTGTCAACCTCACCATTAAACGTGGCGAGAAAGTGGCCTTCATCGGTAAGAACGGAGAGGGAAAGACGACGCTCGTGAAGTGTATCATGGACGAGATACCCTTCGACGGCCAGCTCAAGATAGGCCACAACGTGCAGATAGGCTATTTCGCACAAAACCAAGCCCAGCTCCTGGACGAGACGCTCACCGTCCATCAGACCATCGACTATGTTGCCAAGGGCGACATCCGACTGCGTATCAACGACATCCTCGGCGCCTTCATGTTCGGAGGCGAAGCAGCCGACAAGAAGGTGAAGGTGCTCAGCGGTGGAGAGCGCAGTCGTCTGGCCATGATCAAGCTGCTGCTTGAACCCGTCAACCTGCTCATCCTCGACGAACCCACCAACCACCTCGACATGGCTTCAAAGGATGTCCTGAAAGAGGCCATCCTGGCTTTCGACGGCACGGCCATCATCGTCAGCCACGACCGAGAGTTCCTCGACGGTCTTGTCACCAAGGTGTATGAGTTTGGCGGCGGACAGGTGCGGGAGCACCTCGGTGGCATCTACGACTTCCTCCGCAGTCGGAAGATTGAAGACCTTAACGAATTGGGGATTTCCAAGAGCGAGGAGCATGTGGCGAGGAGTGAGAATAATGCCGTAACGCAACGGACAGAACCAGAAGCTAATCTTGCTCCCCAAAACGAAGCCATCAGCAACAAGCTCTCCTACCTCGACCGCAAAGAACAGCAGCGCAAGGTGAAACGCACCGAGAAGGCTGTCAAAGAATGCGAGGAGCGCATCATGAAGCTGGAAGCCCGACAGAAAGAACTCGACGACATCCTCTGCACGCCCGAAGGAGCCTGCGACATGAAGGTGGTCAGCGAATATACCGAACTGAAGAAAACCATCGACCAAGAGACAGAGCGATGGGGACAACTCGCCGAAGAGCTCGAAACGCTTCAGGCTCAGCTTGTATAGCTCCCGTTAGTTTTTTATTGCTTCAAAATACCTATACTATATGTTTAACATAATAAAAGAGTAAGAAAAATGAAAAAAACAATGTTCACAATCATGCTGATGGCATCGGCCTCTCTCGGTTCGTATGCCCAGACAGGGACCGGCATCGACCTGGCTAACCTGAACCAGACCGTCAGACCCGGCGACGACTTCTATCAGTACGCCTGCGGCGGATGGATGAAGAACAATCCGCTGCCAGCTGCCTACTCACGCTTCGGCAGCTTCGACCAACTGCAGGAAGACAACAACAAGCGCATCAACGACATCCTCAGCGAACTGCAACGAGGCACCTACAAGGAGGGCACCGTGGAGCGTAAGCTCAGCGACTTCTACCGCCTTGCCATGGACTCCGTGCGCCGCAACAAGGAAGGTGTGGCTCCGCTCATGCCGCTCATCAACGAGATGGAATCGGCCAAGACCGTAGAAGCCCTGCAACAGATTATCATGAAATATGCCGACTTCGGCTTCGGTGTACCCATGCGCGTCGGCTTCGGTGCCGACGAGAAGAATGCCTCGATGAACATCCTGAGCATCAGCCAGGGCGGACTCGTCTTGGGACAGAAGGAGTACTACCTCGACAACGACAAGGCTACGGCCGACATCCGCAATGCCTATAAGAAGCACATCGTGCGCATGTTCCAGCTTTTCGGATTCAGCAAGAAGGAGGCTACGAAGAAGATGAACCTCATCCTCGACTACGAAACGGAACTGGCCAAGGTGAGCAAGAGTCGCACCGAACTGCGCGACCCGGAGGCTAACTACAACAAGATGACGCTGCGCGACTTCCAGCAGCGCTACCCCAACATCCCATTGGTGGTCTACCAGACATCGCAGGGCGTCAAAGAGAAAGACCTGCAGGAGATGATTGTCGGACAGCCCGCCTTCCTCGATGGTGCCAACAAACTCATCGCCAACCACTCGGCCGAACAGCTGCGCGCCTACATGGAGTGGGACGCCATTCTCGGTGCCTCGGGCTATCTGAGCGACAAGGTGAACGCCGCCAACTTCGATTTCTTCGGAAAGACCATGCGCGGCCGCCAGGAAGACTACCCCCGCTGGAAACGCGCCACCAACCAGGTGGAGGCTGTCATGGGTGAAGCTCTCGGCAAAATGTACTGCGAACGCTACTTCCCCGAGTCGTCGAAGACTCGCATGAAGACACTCGTACGCAACCTCCAGGTGGCACTGGCAGAGCGCATCCTCGCACAGACATGGATGGACACCGACACCAAGCTGGCTGCCCTGGCCAAGCTCAGCACCTTCTATGTCAAGATCGGCTATCCCGACAAGTGGAAGGATATGTCGGGCCTGACCATCGATCCCGAGAAGTCGTACCTCGAGAACGTCAATGCCTGCCGTAAATTCTGGAACCGCGACGAGATAGAGCGCACCGCGGGCAAGCCCGTTGACATCAACCAGTGGTTCATGACACCGCAGACGGTCAACGCCTACTACAACCCCACCACCAACGAGATCTGCTTCCCCGCAGGCATCCTGCAGCGACCCTTCTTCGACCCGCAGGCCGACGATGCCTTCAACTATGGTGCCATCGGTGTGGTCATCGGACATGAGATGACGCACGGCTTCGACGACCAGGGACGACGCTTCGACAAGAACGGAAACATGACCGACTGGTGGACAGAGGACGACGGCAAGCGCTTCGTAGAACGAACCGACCGCTATGCCGACTTCTTCTCGGCCATCAAGGTGCTGCCCGACCTCAACGCCAACGGACGACTCACCCTGGGCGAGAACCTCGCCGACCACGGAGGTCTGCAGGTGGCATGGTATGGCTATAAGAATGCCACACGCAACAACCCGCTGCCCACCGTCGATGGTCTCACTGCCGACCAGCGCTTCTTCCTCGCCTACGCCGGCGTATGGGGACAGAATATCACGGAGAAGGAAATCCGCAACCGCACCAAGAGCGACCCCCACTCTCTCGGCGAATGGCGCGTCAACGGTGCCCTGCCCCACATCGACATGTGGTACGAAGCCTTCGGCATCAAGGAAGGCGACAAGATGTTCATCCCGAAGAGCGAGCGCCTCGAGCTCTGGTAAACCTTTCACCAGCAACAACGAATATAACCAACCTATAGTAAATGCCGCGCCTACTCCTTGTAAGCGCGGCATTTAACATTGCCAAATGCGTCGTTTGCCATTCGCAAATGGATATTTCACTGCCACCTTCCTGACGCTTCCATCCTCCATGCGGATGATATAGCCGGACGCTTCATTTCCTATTTACCGATGGCTTACTTTATTTATCCATAGGCATTTCTATTATTATATGGTTATATCTATCACTTACTGGTAATAGTCTAATAGGAATTCTCTTGACGACATCAAAGGAAGTTTACAAAACCCTTTGAAATCTCTTAAGTTGTTAGTTACGATAACACTGCAATCGCCAGCAACGGCACACTGATATTGAAGCATGTCCTCAAAATCTCTACAGGGCTGGGCTATTGCTCTACGCAATTGCTGTTGATTCATAGAAAGTACTTCAACCCTCTGTTCGAAATTATCAAGAATCTGAAAGACTTCTGAGCCTGAACGCTCATAGCAGTCATCATGGCGACTGCGGCCAAAAATAGAATCTTTCTCATATTATACATGATATGATTAGTAATGCTTCTTCAACGTCTGGATGGCCGTTAGTTGCGAGGCGCTGAGGGCGGGGATGTTGTGCTGGCGCTCGTAGGCTTGCAGTTCTTCGAGCGTCATGTTGCTGTACGGGTGACCCTGATTCACTTCCTTGCTGCGGGCCTTGAACTCGGCCTCGTCGGCATAATAGTGGGTGACGACGTAGGCGTAGTAGATGTCACGATGGCGGCCCTTGTCGGAGTTGAATTCCCAGTGGTCCATCTCCATTACGAGCCGGGCCAGGTCGGGGATGTCGCCGTCGTCATCGCCGGGCAGGCGGTAGATGGTGGCATACTCGTAGGTATAGTCCTTCCCCTTCCGCAT
>JAGBLC010000134.1 GCA_017635615.1 Prevotella sp. | reverse complement strand
GCCGTCCCGTTCTTCAAGACGGATCTCTCCTTTCTGGCTGATGGTGATGGTGGCATGCCCCATGCCCGTTATTTCCTGTGCATTGATGTTGTGAGCGGCCATCAGCAGCGCGGCCGTGCTCACGATGAGCGTCTTCTTCATCTGTTTGTTATTCTGTCGTTAGGGTGAGAAAGAAAGCAACAACGGTTCTGCATCCCCTGTGGAAGATGCAGAACCGCTTTGATTGATAGCACCGCAAGAAAGGCTATTTCACCTCCCACGTGTCGTTCGTGGCCAGCAGTTCCTCGAAGTTGTGGTACTTCTTCTGCTGCGACACCTCCTCAATCTGCTTGTGGACCGACACTTCGTAGGTGGGAGCCTCCACGTCGCGGATGACGCCGAGAGCCACGGGGAAACCGTTCTCGTTGGTCATCTCGGCCAGCTTCAGCTGCAGCGTGTTGTCCTCGCAGTGGGCGTCGTGGACGAGGATGTCGTCCATCGTGATGCCGTTCTCGCCAATCTTCACCACCTTCAGGCCAAAGCCCTGCTGCATCAGACCGTATTCGTTGTTCTCGCCGAAGACGAGCTTTTCGCCGTGGCGGACGTAGATACAGTTCTTCTTGCGGCCCTCCTTCGTGTAGACGGGGTCGTAGCAGCCGTTGTTGAAGATGACGCAGTTCTGCAGGATCTCGCAGACGGCGGCACCCTTGTGCTGCTTGGCAGCCTTCAGGATCTCTACCGTCTCAGCAGCATCGGTAGCCACCGAACGGGCGAAGAAGCGTCCGCGGGCACCGAAGCAGAGCTCTGCCGGGCGGAACGGATCCTCCACCGTGCCGTAAGGACTCGACTTCGAGACGAAGCCGCGCGGTGATGTGGGACTGTACTGACCCTTCGTCAGGCCGTAGATGCGGTTGTTCAGGAGGATGATGTTCAGGTCGATGTTACGGCGCATGGCGTGGATGAAGTGGTTGCCACCGATAGCCAGCCCGTCGCCGTCGCCGCTCACCTGCCAAACAGTCAGGTTCGGGTTCACCACCTTGGCGCCTGTCGAGATGGCAGCGGCACGTCCGTGGATGGTCTGCATGGCGTATGCATTGACGTAGTAGGGCAGTCGGCTCGAACAACCGATACCCGAGATGACGGCCGTCTCGTGGGGTGCTACGCCCAGTTCGGCCATCGCTTTGTGGAGCGAAGCCAGGAAGAAGTGGTCGCCACAGCCAGGACACCAACGAGGCTGCGATTTCTTGAAATCATTTACAGTATACTGTACCATACTTTTATTTATTTTTTTATTTTGTTTTAACAACGGATTATACGGATTTCACAGATTATTCAAATCTTTGAGCTTTCAACCGACAGGAAACCGTTCTTTTGCAAGAGATGGTTGTCCAAAATTGAGCAATAGAGCCAATTTGAATCCTCCCACTTTAGCATAATTGATTGCTTGTGAGCGGTGAACATCATCAAGCTCCTTAACAGCTTTTAGCTCAACTATGATTTTATCAAAGCAGATGAAGTCTGGAATGAAGGTTGCTTCCAGTTCTATACCCTCGTAACATGCGTGTAGCTGAACTTCTCTGGCAAACGGTATACTCTGCTTGTCAAATTCAACTGCTAATGCTTCTTGATAAACTTTTTCTGAAAAACCAGGACCAAGGACACGATGTACTTTCATCGCAGCACCTATTATCTTATAGCTTTCCTGCGAGAACCTTAATCCATCGTTGTTTTGATATGTGTCCATTGAATCTGTGAAATTCGTGAAATACGTTGTTTTATAAATTATATCAAAGTTTTGAAGTAGGAGGTGAGTTCTTCCACTTGGAACGGCTGTCCCTTCACTTCATTGTACTGAGCGGGGCAGAAGCCGTTGACCTTGGCACGGAGGAAGCCGGCGAGCTGACCGAGGTTCTGCTCGGCCACCACCACCTTCGGGTATTTCAGAAGAACCTCTGACGTGTTCTTGGGCAGCGGGTTGATGTACTTGAACTGCGTCATGGCCACCTTCTTGCCCTGGGCGCGCAGCTCCTCCATGGCACTGTACAGATGGCCGAAGGTGCTGCCGAAGCCCACGATGAGCAGGTCGGCATCGTCTTTGTCGCCCAGCACCTCAAGGTCGGGCACGGGGATGTGAGCCACCTTACCGGCACGCAGACGGCACATCGTGTCGTGGTTCACGGGGTCGGTAGAGATGGCACCGGTCTTGCCGTCCTTCTCCAGACCGCCGATGATGTGTGTGTAGCCCTCCTGTCCGGGAATGGCCCAGTAGCGCACCAGCGTCTCCGGGTCGCGCTCGTAGGGTGTATAGTGGCCTTTCTGCTCGGGCGTTACATAGTGCGGCTTGATGGTCGGCAGCTCCTTCATGCTGGGCAGACGCCAGGCAGCCGAACCGTTGGCGATGAAGGCATCGGTCAGCAGCACCACCGGAGTGAGGTGCTCCAGGGCAATCTTGGCAGCCTCGAAGGCGGCGTCGAAGCAGTCGGTGGGGCTCAGGGCAGCGATGACGGGCATCGGACTCTCACCGTTGCGGCCATAGAGGGCCTGCAGCAGGTCGGTCTGCTCGCTCTTGGTGGGCAGTCCGGTGGAAGGACCGCCGCGCTGTACGTCGACCACTACCAGCGGCAGCTCGTCGATGACGGCGAGGTTCATGGCCTCACTCTTCAGACAGACACCGGGTCCGGAGGTCGATGTCACGGCCAGAGCACCGGCGAACGAAGCGCCGATGGCCGTAGCGCATCCCGACACCTCGTCTTCACACTGAACGGTCATCACGCCCAGCGACTTGTGCTTCGACAGCTCGTGCAGGATGTCCGTAGCCGGAGTGATGGGGTAGGAGCCGAGGAAGAGCTTCAGTCCGGCCTTCTCGGCAGCGGCTATCAGACCGTAGGCCGTGGCCTTGTTGCCTGTGATGTCCATGTAGCGGCCGGGCTCCTTGATGTTCGATTCGATGCGATACGTTGCCGGAACACTCGAGTGTGTGTTGTGTCCGTAGTCGTAGCCGGCCTGCACCACACGCATGTTCACGTCGGCCAGGGCAGGTTTCTTCACGAATTTCTTTTTCAGGAAGTTGCCCACCAGCGTCAGGTCGCGGTTGAAGAGCCAGCACACCAGACCCACGGCGAACATGTTGCGGCACTTCAGGATGGCCTTGTTGTCCATGCCCGAATCCTTCAGACACTCCTTCACCATCGTTGTCAGCGGGCACTGCACCACGCGGTCGGGGTCAATGCCCATCTCGCCGAGGTAGTCGTCGGTCTCGAAAGCCGCCTTCTTCAGGTCGGCCGGTCCGAACGAGTCGGTGTCGATGATGATGGTAGCCTGTGGCTTGGCAAACTTGTACTGCGTCTTCAGGGCGGCGGCGTTCATGCAGACCAGCACGTCGCACTTGTCACCCGGTGTGTACACCTTACCCTTGCCGATGTGCACCTGAAATCCCGAGACACCCGTCAGCGAGCCTTGCGGGGCGCGGATATCAGCGGGATAGTCGGGGAATGTTGAAATACCGTTGCCTACGGATGCTGATACCGTAGAGAAAATGTTACCGGCCAGCTGCATGCCGTCGCCGGAGTCGCCGGAGAAGCGTACCACCACTTGCTCCAGCTCTTTCACTTCGAGTTTTTCTGTCATGTTTATGGTATTAATATGATAGACTTTTTCGTTGAACTTGTTAAATAGGGTGCAAAGGTACACATAAAGTTGTAACCGCAAAAGAAAAAGTGGAAAAAACATCGTTTTCTTTCCACTTTATCCATGTTTTTTACTGGATTTCAACGCTTAACGTCTTCCTGATGTCGGCCGAAGAGGTGCCTACGAAGAGATGATAGCGCCCAGGGTCGGTCACCAATCGGTGGGTATTGACGTCGTAGTATTTGAAGTCGTCTGGGCTGAGTGTCAGCGTTACCGTGCGCTGTTCACCCGGTTGGAGCATCACTTTCTCGAAGTTCTTCAGTTCCTTCTTCGGGCGCAGCACAGGGCTCTCACCGTCTTTGCCCACATAGAGCTGTACCACCTCGGCGCCAGCCATCGTGCCTGTGTTCGTTACGGTGAGTGACAGGCTAATGTCGCCCCGCTTGTTGTCGCTGCTGACGATGGGTTCCGACAGGCAGAACGTGGTGTACGACAGTCCGTAGCCGAAGGGATAGAGGGGCTGCATGCCCTTCTCTTCGTAGCCTCGATAGCCGATGAAGACGCCCTCCGTCCATGCCACATGCTGGTGTCCCTGGTCGGAGTAGGTCATGAACGACGGATTGTCTTCCGCCCGCCGCTCGAAGGTCATCGGCAGTTTGCCGCTGGGGCTGAGCTTGCCGAAGAGCATATCGGCCAGAGCGCGGCCGCCCTCTTGTCCGCTATACCATGCCCAGACGAGGCCTTTCAGCTGTGGCTGCCAGTGGCTGCTCTCTACGTTGCCGCCGGCATTGATCACACCGATGGTCGGCACACCGCTGCGGGCAACCAGTTGCATCAGTTCCTCGCGCTCAGCCTCAAGGGCAAACGTGCGGTCGCTGCCCTCCGATTCGAGGTTCTTGTTGAATCCCTCGCAGGCGATGATGAGGTCGTAGGCACCCATCTGCTGGCGGATGCGCTCTTTCCCTTCGGGGTCAACCCTGCACAGGCGAAACTCGATGTCGGCCAGTCCGCCCTGCTGATAGTATTCTATCTCGGCACGATACACCCGTCCGGCCTCCAGCCGCTTCTGTTGCTTGCGCCATCGGGTGGCCCCGTCGTTCCAGTCGTCGACGATGCGTTCGCCGTCAATGCTGAGTCGGAATCCATCGTCGCCACCCACCATGAGGATGTAGTCGCCAGTTTCTCCGACGCTGATCCACGTCTGATAGCGAGCCGAGAACGGTCCCTCGGGATTCATTTTCTTGACGGGGCGTGCCACCCAAGGCGACTTCAGCTGTCGTTCCGTCCGGCTGGCGAGAGGCGTTCCTTCCATTACCTTATTGTTATAATAGGTGGCGGCGAACCCCTTCTTCTTCAGTTTCGTATCGGCAAAGCAACACTGTTCGGTCACGTTGGGGTTGATTTCCGGATTGAGCAGGTCGAGCTGGATGCCCCGTTGGCGGCAAGCCTCGCGCAGCCCGTCGTAGGGCGTCGTGCTGCGGAAGGGCATGACGTTACTGCTTCCGCCGCCATAGACATACTCGCTGGCGTTGTGTCCTGTCAGGCAGATGCGCTTCACTCTGGGGCCGATGGGCAGGATGCCATCCTCGTTCTTCAGCAGCACGAAGCCCTCTGCCGCCACGTCGTAGGCTGTCTGGGTGCTCTCAGCGTTGTCTAAGGCTATCGTCTTGTCGGCCTCGGTATGGCTGAAGATGTCGAAGTAGAAGCACGTGCGCAGGATGTTCAGCACCTTCTCGTCGACCATCTGCTCCGTCAGACGGCCCTCTTCTATCAGCGGGCGAACCTTCTCGGGCGTCATCACACTGCCGCCGGGCATCTCGATGTCCACACCGTCGCTCACCATCAGGTCGGTATGGTGGGCAGCCCCCCAGTCGGTCATCGTCAGGAAAGGATATTGCCACTGGTCCCTGAGCAGCTGGTGCATCAGCCAGCGGTTCTCTGCCGTCCACGTGCCGTTGATGCGATTGTAGCTCGACATGATAGATCCCACCTTGGCTTTCTCCACGGCATGGCGGAAGGCAGGCAGGTAAATCTCGTGCATCGTGCGCTCGTCGACATCGGCGCTGATGGTGTAGCGGTCGGTCTCAGGATTGTTGGCGGCAAAGTGCTTGATACAGGCGATGACGCCCGGATTCTCTTGCACGCCCGTGATATAGGCTCCCGCCATCTGTGCCGCGAGGTACGGATCTTCGCCCATATACTCGAAGTTGCGGGCGTTGAGCGGCGAGCGATAGATGTTGACGGCTGGTCCGAGAATGATGTTGACGCCGCGGGCCCGGCTGTCGCGCCCCAGAGCATAGCCGTATTCATGGGCCAGCTGTCGGTTCCAGGTGGCGGCGAGCATCACTGTGGCGGGGAAGGCCGTGCTCGAGGCTTGTCGCACGCCCACCGGTCCGTCGGACATGTGTACCTTCGGGATGCCCAGTCGTTCGATGGGTCGGATGTCGAAACCGGCGCCGTCGATGAGCGAGAGCTTTTCGTCGAGCGTCATCTGTTGCAAAGTTTGCCGGGCCTTCATGTCGGCCTGGGCCAGCTTGTCTTGCCCCATTGCCGGCACGAGTTGTGCCAGCAGGAGCAGGGTCAGCATACTGTTTTTTAGGGAATTCGTCATGATTGTTGGTTTTTTGTCGGTGCAAATATACAATAAAAACATCATGCTTCCAAATTATTTAGCCAATACTTTAAGTTGACCAAGAAAATGACTGATTTCTGGTCACCCGATGACCAACATCTGGTCATGTCGTGACCAGATATCGGTCATGCCGTGACCAGATATTGGTCATGCCGTGACCAAAGCTTGGTCATGTGGTGACCAGACGTCGGTTATGTTGCGATGTTTTTCTGTTATCCGCAAGTTTTCTCACATTTTTTTTCTTTTTTGTTTGGCATTTCCCCTGATTTGATGTATCTTTGCACCGTGTATCTCTGATGCGCGACATTTTTGTACAATCACCTATCGAATGAAGACGAAGAAAAAGATAAAATTCAACAGCACAATCAAGAAACGAACAATCTTGAAAGCCAGCGACTACAGTCTCGATATATCGAAACTGATATTGGCAGGTGTTGTGCTGGCAGGCGTTGTTGATCTGAACGTAAACAAGGCATTTTTGCTTGTATCAGGCATTGCTGTTGTATTTATTTTCGCCCTGGTTGGATTTTTTCTGTACATATTAGGAAACCAAAGTAAACTATAAAGGATATGATAATTTATTTGTTTGTTTTTCTGGCAATAATAGGCCTTGCGGGACTTGCTTGGACATTACGTGAACTATATAAGTCTGCAAAAGACAACGGATGGGTTATAGGATAGCCCATTATCCAAAGGCTTAGCATAGTAACTAACTATTGCTGTCCGATAAAAATGTGAGTTAGCTCAATCACCCTCTGAAACTGCCGATAAATAGGCAAGTGTCTTTTGGTTTTCAAAAACAGGCCCCCTCTCGAATAGTGAGAGCTGCATTCCCTGCGTCTGCTCCAGCT
>JAGBLC010000133.1 GCA_017635615.1 Prevotella sp. | reverse complement strand
GGTCACGCTTCCCAGCGTGACACCTGCCACGTATGCGCTGCCTATGTTGCTGCCTATGTGCTGTTGCGACGCTAGGAAGCGTCGCCTCCTATGCTGCCAATTATGTGCTGTTGCGACGCTGGGAAGCGTCGCCTCCTATGCTGCCAACTATACGCATTTTAGAAAAATCTACATTTATACATTACTACATTACTACATTAAGCATCTTGCGATGTGCGGATTTTATTCTATTTATAGTTTATTATTAATATATTATATATAATATATAATAATAAGAATCTACTCCGACCTTTTTCCGTTTTGATGGAAACTCCTTACTGTAGTAATGTAGTAATGTAGAAATGTAGAAAAAGCGTATGGCGAACAAACGTCAACGGTTCTCCTTGATGAAGCCGTGGCGGTAGGCGTAGAGCAGGTTCTTCAGGTCGCTTATCTGCCGCTTCAGCTCTGCACCCTTGTCGGTGTCGGCCACCTTCATGCGGTGGGTAGACATCTCGACAATCATTGTCGTCCCCTTGATGTCGGCTCCCGTGCGTACCACATCATCGGCACTGGTGAAGGGTTCGTGCTGCACCAGTTCGAAGCCCCGGCTGTGGTAGACCAGCGTATATCCGGCGATGCCCGTCTCCTTGTGATAGGCTTTGGAGAATCCGCCGTCGATGACCATCATCTTGCCATTGGCCTTGACGGGCTTCTCGCCTTTGGTGACATGCACGGGCACGTGTCCGGTGATGATATGGCGGTTCTCGCCCGTCACGCCGAACGAATCGAGGATATAGTCGACAGTCTTCTCGTTGTCGCGCAGGTTGAAGAAGATGCCCTTAGCCTCCTTCTGCGGCTCTTTGTCGGTGAGGAAATATCGTTCGAAGGTGGCCATCTTCGCCTTGTCGAAGAGCACAGAGTCGGGACCGCACCACATATAGAGGAAATAGTCGATGGCGTAAGCCTTCTCTTTCGGGTCGGTATCCTGTTGGAAGGCCGAGCGAAGGAGCAGGCCGGTGTTGTGCATGAGTTCTTTCCCGCTGTATCGCTTGCCGTCGTAGAGTTCCACCTCCTTGAGCGTGCCGTCGGGATTGAGTGGTACGGAGGCGTGGAAGAGCAGGTTGTTGTTGTAGATGGCATACATACAGCCGTGGGCGAGCATCGTCCGCATGTGTCGCTGCAGCTTGTCGCTGTGCACGAACGACGAGTGCAGGCCCCGCATGACAGCTTCCTCCTCGGGGGTCAGCTTGTTGGGATTCTTCGGGTCGACGGTGGGGAAGTTGCACGTAATCATCTTGTACTTCACACCGTCCACCTTGACGGTGCCGTTCTTATAGTCGATCTCCTTGAGCAGCTCGCGGTCTTGCATCTTCCAGTTGGGATATTTCTCGAAGAGTTCGGCTTCCTTCTTGAACTGGATAACGGTGATAGCCTTGTGCATACGGGCTATGCGAAGGCGCGAACGCTCGTCGAGCCCCTCACCCGAAGAGCCAGCCTTGGGCAGGAATTCGGGACAAGGGTCGTCGCCGTAGGTGTCGAGAGCGAAGGTGAGCAGCGGCAGCAGATTGATGCCGTAGCCCTCTTCGAGCGTCTCGAGGTTGGCATAGCGCAGCGACATGCGCAGCACGTTGCAGATACAGGCGTCGTTGCCGGCAGCTGCTCCCATCCATACGATGTCGTGGTTGCCCCACTGGATGTCCCAGCTCTTATAGCTGCGCATGGTGTCCATGATGATGTGTGCACCCGGTCCGCGGTCGTAGATGTCGCCGAGGATGTGCAGATAGTCGATGGTGAGGCGCTGTATGACGTTGCAGAGAGCGATGATGAAGTTGTCGGCAGTCCCGGTAGAGATGATGGTGTCGGTGATGGCACTGACGTAGGCTGTCTTGTTGACATCGTCGGTACGCTCGTGGAGGAGTTCCTGAATGATATAGGAGAACTCAGCGGGCAGTGCTTTGCGCACCTTCGAGCGCGTGTATTTCGACGACACGTCGCGGCAGACGCGCACCAGCTGGTGGATAGTAATCTGATACCAGTCGGCCATGTCTTTCTCTTTGGCCTTTACCAGCTCGAGCTTCTTCTCGGGATAGTAGATAAGAGTGCATAGCTCGCGCTTGTCGCACTCGCGCATGGTGTTGCCGAAGAGTTCGTTCACCTTTCGCTTGATGTTGCCCGAGGCATTCTTCAGGATGTGCTGGAAAGCCTCATACTCGCCGTGGATGTCGGCTACGAAGTGTTCTGTCCCCTTCGGCAGGTTGAGGATGGCCTGCAGGTTGATAATCTCGGTGCTGGCCGTGGCCACTGTGGGGAACGTTTGTGACAGGAGCTGCAGATAGCGCAGGTTGTCGGTGTCGTTGAATGTGTTATTAGCCATGATATTTAAAGGGTTTAAAGGGTTTTCAAAAAAGAATCAAAAGGTATTAAAGAGTAGGGATTATTGGATATTGAGGTCAGCGAGGGTCTGTCGCATGCGGTCGGTTGCCTTGTCGTCGAGGGGTTGCAAAGGCGAGAACCCCTCGCCCATGACGAAGGTGTCGTCGAGAACACAGAGGAGTCGCGCGGCGAAACGGTCGAGCTTCAGGCGCGAGAGCATTCTGGAGAGTTTGTCCTCGTCGTAGTCGTTGAAGCGCAGCAGGGTGTAAGCTTGCACCAGATGATGGCGCGAAAGAGGTTGGCCACCGGTGAGCAGATGGTGCATGTTGTAGAGCAGCACACTGATCTCCATTTCTAAAGGCGACGGCTTCTCGTCGACACGCAGGTTGTCGAAGACGGTCTTGGTGAGATGGTTCTTGGCGATGAGCTCTGTCGTGGACAGTTCGCCCTGCGGTTTCCGTATCTTCTGCGGGAAGCGCTTCACGCTGTCGGTGGGAGTGTTGATGCCCTCCAGCTGCAGCTCGTCGGCGGCCTGACGCAGCAGGGGCAGGATGTCTTCGTCGGTGGCATGGATGATAATCTTACGCCAGCTGTCGTCGCTGAGTCCTTGCAGCATCGAGATGTCGTCGGCAGTGAGATGGTAGCTATACTCGTCGCGCTCCATGCTTTTGCGCAGGAGCAGCGTCTCGGCCTTTTTCTCTGTGGCATTCATCAGCCGGAAGGTGTTGCTGTCGATGACTTTCTGGTAGAACACAATCATCCGCGAGGCCATCTGCTCGGGCGTTACGGTATGGGTAACGACGCTGTTGACCACCATCTGTATGCGTTGCAGTCCGCTCAGCTTGCGCATCTCGGCTTCTTCGAGAAGGCTCCAAGCATGAAGGGCGTCGGCCTGCTGTGCCGTCTTGAGACGCGCGCTGAAACCTGCTCCGCGACACCAGGGCATCAGTCGGCTCAACGTAGAGACGACGACGGGAAGCTTTCGGCGGATGGCCTCCGCCATGATGCGCTGCTCGCTGCCTTCAGGACAGCCTACGAAATGCACGATGTCGGGTGCCGCCTGGGCAACATCTTCCATCAACTGGGCTGACGTGGTTGCGGCAGCTACGGTCTCCTGCCTGCCTACAGCGGCCTGCAACACATCGGCAAACTGCTGTGTGAGCGGTTCGCCGAGCGTCTGTCGAGCGATGTAGAACAGTATCTTCATGGTTATATCCGATGGCAGTTGAATCGTTCTTTGTCCGTGAACCTATACCTTATTATATAATAAAGGTAGTGCCACGCCCATGCTATATCATAGAGAGGTATCTTCCACAAGGCGATGTCAGCATCGAAAACCCGCACGGCCTTACCGACGATGGCGGTACGTGCTGCTATGGTGGCTACAAACAGCGCGGCAGCTATGGCAACAGGCAGCCATTGCGACGTGAGCAAGCCCCAGACGACGACGGCCAACTCTGCCAGATAGCCCAGATGCAGCAACAGCTGGCCGACGATGATGGGCAGGCGATGGCTGAATGATCGCTTCAGATGACGGCGCGTCTCGATGTGGAAGAGCTGTCGGTTGCGCCATTGCTTGTCGGTGGGGTTCAGCTCTTCAAGCCATGCTTCGCGCTGTGTGACAATGGCTGTGCGACCAGGCAGCGCAAACTTGTTGACCAAGAACTCATACTCGCCGCCGATATATTTCAGATTGCCGTCGAAGCCGTTGCCGTCGAAAAACATCGACTTGCGGAACATCAGGTGGTGGCACTCCTGGCTGTAAGCCGTCTTCCGCCGCGCATGGCGCCAATGGCTGAGCTGTCGACGCAGGGTGACAAAGCGTCTGAAGCCGGCGGCCTGACCGTCATAGTTGGCATAGCCCAACACCATATCGACATCGTCAGTGGCTTGTGCTGCCATCTCGCTGAGCCAATGCTCCGACAGCGGATAGCATGAAGCCTCGGTGAGCACCACCCATTCGTGACGGGCAGCCTTGACGCCCAACGTCACAGCCAGCTTCTTACGGCTGACATAGCGCGATGAGTCGGGCACATAGGTGACGTAGAGCGGCGTTGTCCTGCTGCCCTGTGGGGGATATTTTGCCTTAATGCGCGTCAGGGCATCGTCGGTGTCGTCCTCACCCTTCTCGACAACGACGATCACCTCATAGCCACCATCGTAGTCTTGTGTGAGGAACATGGGCAGAAACCTCTCCAGCTCCTCGGCATTGTTGTGGGCTGTCACCACCACGGATAATTCACAATTCATAATTCATCATGCAAAATTCGTAACTGCTCACTCCCCTGCTCCGAAGAGTTTCTTGCTCAGTTGCTGCAGGGCGCGCCGCTTGTCTTCAGCGCGGATAAGGAGCGAGATATTGTGGTTGGAACCTCCATACGAGATCATCCTGACGGGAACATCGCGCAGGGCATCGATGGCTAACGTCTCCAATCCCACGTTTGTCCAGTTGAGATCGCCCACGACGCAGACGATGCACATGTCGCGGTCTACGATGACGTGCCCGTACTTCTGCAGGTCGGCAACGATGTCGTCGAGATACTTGTCGTCGGCAATGGTCACCGACACACCTACCTCCGACGTTGCCACCAGGTCGACAGGCGTCTGATAGCTCTCGAAGATTTCGAACACCTTACGGAGGAATCCCGTCGGCAGCAGCATGCGCGACGACCTGATCTTGATGGCCGTGACGTTGTCTTTTGCTGCCACGGCCTTCATCACGCCATGTGTCAGCTCGCTGGTGATGAGTGTTCCGGGGGCCTCGGGTTCCATGGTGAACTTCAGCCTGACGGGGATGCCTGCACGTTTGGCTGGCTGTATGCAGGTGGGGTGAAGTATCTTCGCGCCGAAATAGGCCAGCTCGGCTGCTTCGCCGAAGTTCAGCTGACGGACGGGCTCGGTATGCTCCACCACTCGCGGGTCGTTGTTGTGCAGTCCGTCGATGTCGGTCCAGATCTGTATCTCATCGGCATCGAGAGCCACACCGACGAGCGACGCTGTGTAGTCGCTGCCGCCGCGCAGCAGGTTGTCCACCTCGCCGAAGGCGTTGCGACAGATGAAGCCTTGCGTGATATACACCTGATGCTGCCCTGCCTGCCGCATCACGTCGCCGAGGAGCTGACGGATAGCGGGTTCGTTAGGTTCGCCGTCCTTGTCGGTGCGCATGAAGTCGAGCGCATCGAGCAGTACACAGTCGAAGCCCTGTTCTTGCAAGAAGGCCGTCACCATGTGCGTGCTCATCACCTCGCCCTGCGCCACGATGGTCTTCTCCTCGAAGCTGGTGAACATCCCCTGCGTGAACTCGCGCAGGAAGTCCATCTTCTTTTGCAGGAATTGGCGCAGTTGCTGTCGCCTTTCTTCGGTCGAGAGCAGTTCGTCGACATGAGCCAGGTATTTCTCCTGCAGCTCGTCGATGATTTTGTTGGCCTGCGATGGTTGCTTCTTATATAAGTGGTCGGCAATGGCTACCAGCGCATTGGTGGTGCCCGACATGGCCGACAAGACCACGAAAACGGGTTTACCTTCCTGCGTGACGATGCGCGCCACTTCCTTCATTCTCTCTGGCGTACCCACGGAGGTGCCGCCGAACTTCATTACTGTTATCATTCTTTCATGTGCATAATGCACCACTACTCTTCATCCAAAATAGTGATGCGGTTGAAATCCTTGGTGATGTCGGCGATATGGCCGTCCTTACACCGATAGACGATACCCGGGAACTCTTCGAGCATCGGTATGTTGTGTGTCGACATGACGACAGCCGTGCCTCGCTGACTGATGCCCTTGAGCAGACCGACGATGTGGGTGGCCGTCTCCGGGTCGAGGTTGCCCGTCGGCTCGTCGGCAATGATGATGCGCGGATTGTTCAGGATGGCACGCGCTATGGCGATGCGCTGCTGCTCGCCCCCCGACAGCTCGTGGGGCATCTTGTCGCGCTTGTCGGCCATACCGACTGCTTCGAGCACCTCTTCAATACGCTGGCGCCGCGTCTCCTTGTCTTTCCACCCCGTCGCCTTCAAGACAAACTGCAGGTTCTTCCACACCGTGCGGTCGTGCAGCAGCTGGAAGTCCTGGAAGATGATTCCCATCTCCTTGCGCAGGGCGGGTATCTCCCTTCGGCGCAGGTGCAGCAGGTCGCGACCGAGCGCCATGGCCTCGTCGCCCTCCTCGATGTCGAGCTCGCAATAGATGGTCTTCAGCAACGAACTCTTGCCAGAGCCAACCTTTCCTATAATATAGATGAACTCGCCGTCGTCTACATGGAAGTTGACATCGCTGAGCACACACTGGTCTTCTTGCCAGACATTCACGTTTTTGTATTCTATCAGCATCTTTCTTCTGAACCTTTTCTTGATTTTTGTTGCAAATGTACAACAATTCCGAGAAACAAGCAAACAATTCATTAACATTAACGTTTCAGATGCCGAAAGGCAACAACTCAGTCGTGTGATTTTCTGTTTGTCCCGAATGAGTGAGATATGAAAGATAGCGGATGACTGGGTTGCTACTGATATTCTCTAATTCGCCAATTCTTGATAAAAGAAAAGCTCCTTGACCATGTGTTTCTGCTGTGAATTATCTTGACAAAATACATTCGGGTTTTTTCTCCGTTCTGGAGGACGAAAACGTCAGCGGACTGCGTTTCGGCTGACCGGAAAGTCGTGTTATCTGGTCAAAGATGGTGTCTGAGGGTGCCAAAGATGGTTCGAGAGCCTCTCGTTTGCGTCAAACGACACCGCAATATGCCATATATTGCAGCCCAATTTGCCATATATTGGTGGGCAATTTGCGGCATATTGCATCGCAAGGCATGGCTCTTTTCACCGTGTTTCGCGCTAACGCACTCATTATCAACCTTTTGTGCAAAACGCTCTATTTTGCGATATTTTCGGCCGAGAGGCATCCCGCTTCCAAATACGCGAGTTTTAGAGGGGGTGTTTTCGGAATTATCTTTACAATTCGCACAGAATCATAGCCATTCACAGAAAACTATTCTTTCGTGGTCTCTGTAGTTTCTGTGTGACAAAAGAAGAATTATAACAGGAAGTTTTGATATTTTTGCCATATTTATTAGCTGTTTTTTAGCTTACATAAAGCTTGGAAGGAATATAAAACAAATGGAGAACGTCCCTTCTGTGGGCGTTCTCCATCGTTGCTGATTGCGTCTTGGCGGAAGGTGAGGCTCCCACTCCTTATTACAAGTAATCGTGCTGGAAACCAACACCTTACGACATATCAATAATTCTTGGTAATATGTACTCTCTAATACATATATAATACACCTGCGAAGCAGCCCGCTACTTCCCAAACAGTTCGTGATGTGTACCGAGACGAACCAGCTTGATGATGTCTGAAGTCTCGTCAATCCAAATCAGCAGGAAGTTGTCCTCGACATGGCACTCCATAAATCCTTTATAGTTGCCCGACAGCATGTGAGGCTGGTATTCCTGCGGCACATGTCCTGTCTCCTCAAGGGCAAGAGTCACTGATTTCAGTGCCAAAAGCTTGGATGGCTGATGGAGGTATCGTTTCAAGTCCTTCTTAAACTGAGTGGACTTCTTCAGCCGTTTCCGCATAGATGTACTTATCCAGTTCGTTCGGATCAAAGTCCTCCAGTTCCACACCCGACTGACATTCTTTCATCGCCGCCAGCGTTTCTGCATTAGGCTCGCTATACAGCGATTTCAGCAGAACAACTTCCACAAGGTTGTTCACGCTGCGATGCTGCCGCCCGGCCTCAGTCTTCAACCCCTCTAACAGGTAGCTTGGAAGGCGGAAAGACACCGCTTTACGTTTCATTGTTGTTGCCATATCCTACTCGTGTTGTATATTAATAGCGTTATATTGCACTTTGCGGTGCAAAGATAAGCATATTCTGCCATATTTGCAAATTATTCGCCATATTTCTTCCTTCGATAAGTTCTGTTCTTGTTTCCTCCGTAAGCTTCCAGATAGCCGAACTCAGTGAGTTGACGAAGATAGCGTTTCGCAGAGGTTGCAGTAAATCCGAAACGGGCAACGATATTTTCCGTAGTAATTTCTTCTTTGTCGGCCACAAACAGCAAAATATCGACCATTTTCTCTGCCAAGGATGGCTTTATCGACCACTTATCGACCATTTTCTGCTTCAAGTCATCCTTATCGACCACTTCTTCCATTACAGTTTTAGTGTATTGGTCAATATCCGATGCCAGATGTTGGCAATGATGGCGAGCCATGCAGTCGAGAAAGATATTGATGTCTTCCTGCTCCCTTGCATCAATCAATGCTTGGATGTATTCCGCCTTGTCTTCTTTTAGTACCTTAGTGGGTAGCATCCGTGGTTCCTGTGGTTCAACACGCTAAACGCTGCATAGCTTGTCGTTAATGCAAAAAACAAAAAGAGAACGCCCTCAGCTGGGGCGTTCTCCATCTTTTGCTGTCTGCTTCTTGGCGGAAGGTGAGGGATTCAAACCCCCGATACCCGGAAAGGGTATACCGGATTTCGAGTCCAGCGCGATCGATCACTCTGCCAACCTTCCTTCGAAATGCGGGTGCAAAGGTAGTGATATTCTTTGTATCTGCCAAATATTTTTTAGAAAAAGTTTATTTAAAACTCAAAAAAAGTCAAATTCTGCATGATGGGCTTAAACGAAACAGCTCTTTTTCTGTCTGAAAATAAGAAAAACGATGGTTGATGACCGCACGCATCGTACGAGAAAGAATATCATAACCATCCATGTATAATCATTTAAATAAAGGAAAGTAAGATGAAAAAGATTGTAATCATGTTTGCCGCCCTGTTTGCCATGACAGGGGCAATGGCTCAGGAAGATTGTTGCAAGAACAAAGCCGAAAAGGCTAAGACCGAGAAGAAGTGTGGTGGCGACTGCGCCGACTGTAAGGAACACCAGCAGGAAGGCCGCCTCATGGGCCAGCGTCCCGACCGGACGAAGATGATGGTCGAGGAGCTGAAGCTCGACGAGACGCAGGCTGCCAAGGTAAAGGAACTGAACGAAAAATATGCCGATGTGCTCAGGGGAGACCATCACGGCATGCATCTGCGCCCACAGAAGATGGAGCGCAAGGTGCAGGTGGATGGCGAAACGGGTGCCACCACTCAGGTAGAGAAGGCTCGCATGGAAAAGCCGCAGATGGACAAGAAGCGTGCCGACCGACCGGAGATGAAGAAGATGATGGAGGAGCGTCGCGAGAAGATGCAAGCTTACGACGAAGAACTGAAGCAGATTCTCAGCGAAGAGCAGTTCAAGGCTTACCAGGAGAACAAGAAGGACAGACGTCCTGCCATGCACCGGATGCCTCGCCGCATCGAGAAAGAATAAACGCATTGTATAGAGAGAAAAACGGTGACCACAACAACATGGCCACCGTTTTTTTGTGTTTGCATCGAAACTTTTCAGCCTCGAATAAACTTTAGTAAACTATTTAAAGGCGTTCTCGGAGAGTCCTTTTCCGCCAATCTTGAGGTCTTCCATATACGAAGGCACCTCGCGGCCCAGATACTTGTCGACATAAAGCTTGGCAAGATACTGCCCCAGCATGAAGCCGTGGCCGCGCAGACCGGTGCACAGTCCGACCTCGGGGTCGATGATATAGCGCGGCTCTGTGTAGCGTCCGGCCCAGACAGCCAGGAAGCCTACCTCGCGCAGGTTGGGAATCCAATCGGCAAAGACTTCGCTGACCACTTCGAGGAACTCCTTGCTGTTGTACTTGATGTTCTGACGAGCCTCATAGGCATCGGTGTCGGGACTGGCACAACCGATGATCTGTCCGGTATGCCCCCACTGCTGACCATAGACAGCACTGAAGCCCTTATAGTGGCGACGGTCGATGATCATATCGAGCGGCTGCCCGGCAGGACCCATCATCGGAAGGCGGCGTGTGATAAACGCCTGATGCTTGACGGGATAGAGACCCGTGTCGAGATCGAGCTGATCGATGAACTTCTCAGCCCCCCACCCCATTGCATTGACGAAATGGTCGCAGGTATATTCGATGTAATGTCCCTCGTGGTTGCGCACCAAAGCGACATAGCGGTCGCCCACCTTCTGCACATGCAGCAGCTCGCAGTCTTCGAAGTAGCGGCCTCCGTTCTCAACTCCTATGCCCCGGATATAGTCGATGACACGTCCCGGGGTGGCCTGCCAGCAGTCGCGGGTGATGAGCGCATGGCTGTAGGTATCCTTGCTGTCGTCCCAAAGGGGCGAGATCTCTCGCTTGAAGTCTTTGCGCTCTATCATATAGGCATCGCTCCACGCACGCGAAGCATCGAGCGACTTGTATGTCGCTTCGTCGTGTACCAGATTGACATAGTGTGTCAGATGGTAGTTGATATTGTACTTCTGCTGCATGTCCTTGAATATCTCATGGTTGTGGACAGCGATATCGGCAATATCGGGATTGGAGAAGGCCGGACGCCCTCCACCGATGCAGCGCCATGAGGCACCGCGACTGTAGTTGATCATCACGGGGTGCTTACCAGCCTCGGCGAAATAGCGGAACAGCGCACTGCCCGCGATGCCGCCGCCGGCTATCAGCACCTCCACCTGCTCGCGCCTTACCTCGTTCTTCTTCGGGAAGACAAAGACCTCTTTCGAGTGAGCATTGTAGAGATCGCCCAGCGTGACGGGGTTAGAGAGGGGTGCACGCGGGGTAGCATCGCCCACCAGCTCTATGCCGTGGCTACGCAGCACCTGACGTGCGCGGGGTATGCAGCGCTTACCGCGACAGGGTCCCATGCCCAGACGGGTGATGTGCTTCAGCTCGTCTACCGAAATGCTCTTGCGGTCGCCAATCACTTCGAGCAAACGGTCGAGCTTGATGTCCTCGCAATGGCAGACATAAGGGGAGATTGTCGAAGGCGCGATACTACACTCATGCACTTCCATGCTATTCTCGCTCCACGCTCCACGCTCCACGCTCCTCGAACTATTTTCGCGCTTCACGATAAAGCCCTTGATGTCGGTCATGCTGAACTCATGGCCCAGCTCAGAAACGGTCACGCGGGCCACATTGGTCTTGTTGGGCTTACGCAGTATCTTTGCGATGACACCTTCGCCAATCTTTCCGCCGTTGTTGTCGACAAGCAACACATCGGCACCCTCTTCCACCTCGTACTCTACGGGTAGGAAGCAGATGCGCCGTACCGTGTCGTAACCGAAAATGGCCAGTCCGGGACAGTTGTTGACGCACTGCATGCAGCCGATACACTTGTCGTAGTCGACCGTCGGCGTTGTGTTGGTGGCCAGTTTGCTGATAGCTCCTTGCGGACAGCTGAAGGTGCAGGGGTTGCAGGCAAACCCGTAGAGACAGTCGAGCTGCACGAAGGGCTTTGCCATCATGCGCTCGTGGGTGGGCAGGTTGGGCTTCTCAAGAATGCGTATGGGGTGCTGCTGCGAGTCGATATACTGTCGCGACACTTCCAGATAGTCGTCGTAGTTGAAACGGATGCCCATCGTCTGTGCCACCTCGTAGGCTGCCTGTCGGCCACGCAGCACGGCACTGGTGCCCTCGCCGATGCGTACTGCATCGCCCACGCCGTAGGTGTTCAGCCCGAACACCTCGCGGCCTTTCACCAACAGCTGGTTGTCGGGAATCAGGCCAGTGCATATATTAATAATGTCGATGTCGTCGATCACCTGCTCGGTGCCCGCGATGGGCTTGAAGTTCTCGCATCGGGCAATGACGGCACCCGTAACGCCCGTATAGTCGGCATTGGGGATGGCACGCACCAGGGTGTAGCCCGTCATGATGGGGATGCCCAGACGGCGCACGCGGTTGGCCTGCACGGGGAAGCCGCCCTCACGGGGCATGGCTTCGATGATGGCCTTGATGGTAGCGCCGGCCTGCATGCCCTGATAGGATGTCAGGTAGCCGATATTGCCGGCTCCCACGGTGAGCACACGCTTGCCGAGGAGGGTATGCTCCTGGTTCATCATCTTCTGGAACACGGCAGCCGTATATACCCCGGGAACGTCGTCGTTCTCGAACGTTGGCATGAAGGGGACGGCACCCGTAGCCACCACCAGATGGTCGGCATCGACGTAGGCCACCTCGTCGGTGACGACATTCTTGATGGCCACCCTGCGGCCTTCGAGCAAGTCCCACACCGTATTGTTGAGCAGGATATTCTCCTGATTGTCGCCGGCAAGGGTCTTGGCGATGTCGAAGCCTCGCATCCCTCCGAAGCGTTTCTCCTTCTCGAAGAAAAAGAACTGGTGGGTCTGCATGTTGAACTGACCGCCTATTTGGCTGTTGTTGTCTATCACGATGTTGTCGATGCCGAAGGCGTTCAGCTGCTCGCGACAGGCAAGACCAGCCGGACCGGCACCGATGATGGCCACCTGTGTCTTGTATACCTTTACCTCGCGTTTCTGCTGATGGCGCACTTCGGGAAGCTCTCCTTCATGGCTGTCGATGCTGCGCACTTCCTTCACACCGTCGACCAGCGTCACGCAGATGCGGCGCACCTCGCCGTCGACAAGCATTTCGCAGGCTCCGCATTTTCCGATACCGCAGTTGAGGCTCCTGTTGCGGCCGTCCAAGCTATGGCTATGCACGGGAAAGCCGGCCTGATGCAATGCTGCGGCAATGGTGTAGCCCCGGCGTCCTTCTATCTTTTTTCCGTCGTAAATAAACTCTACCGTCTCGCTTTGCGGGATGTCTAAAATGGGGTGTTTGATCAATTTCTGCATATTAGTTTTCTGTTTAAGTTAGCTGTTTGTACTGCAAAGGTATGATTTTATTTTGATTCTTCAAAAAGATTTCATCGTTTTTTTTGCCTATTCGCGATGATTATTGGCTTTATAACAAAAAGGAGTGGCAGGAATCTGTTTCCTACCACTCCTTTATCCCGTCCCGGTGATTCCGTTGGGACCCAACCCAAAACCACTGCGCTTTGGTTGGGGAATACTCCCACCCATCCCGGTGATTCCGTTGGGACCCAACCCAAAACCACTGCGCTTTGGTTGGGGAATACTCCCACCCATCCCGGTGATTCCGTTGGGACCCAACCCACAACCACTGCGCTTTGGTTGGGGAATACTCCC
>JAGBLC010000132.1 GCA_017635615.1 Prevotella sp. | reverse complement strand
GGGGTAAACGCGGTGGAAGCCTCCCCGCGTTAGCATTTTTTAGCGGAAACGGGGAGGTGATGGGGGCTTGCAAGCCCGAAACGCAGAAATTTTAGCAATTTTTTAGAAGTGTATTTGGACACTCGCTGCAATGTGGGTTAATATAGCTTCCAGGGAGCCACAGAATTCTGAAATTCTATAATTCGTGACGAAAGCATAGCTCGTGACCCTGCTGCGGGCAGAGGTGACACAAATCTTTCAAATCTTTATAATTTTTGCCATAGGGATTTGTTTGATTTGTAAAGATTTGAAAGAAGTCTCGCCGTAAGCGACTCAAAAAGATGTTTCGCTGAATAGTTACTTTGCATTTCGGGATAGACAATAAAAGTTAAATGATGATGGTGTTTATCGTAAATGAAGAAGAAAGTTGCTAAATTTGCAACGCCATGCGCGATACGCAATGGACAATGGACAATGGATAATTGAGAATTGATAATTGATAAAGAACAATGAAAAGGATTAGTTTAGACATCACGAAGGCTGCATGCTTCCTCAGCGAAGGTGCTGTCAAGGCCTACGAGCCAAAGGTAAAAGAGGCACAGAAAGCCCTGGAAGAGGGAACATGCCCGGGTAACGACTTCTTAGGATGGCTCCACCTGCCATCGTCCATCACGAAAGAGTTTCTCGAAGAGGTGCAGCAGACGGCCGACATCCTGCGTAAGGAGTGTGAGGCCATCGTCGTGGCTGGCATCGGCGGCAGCTACTTAGGTGCACGTGCCGTCATCGAGGCTCTGGGCAACTCGTTTGGCTGGCTGCGGCAGGATAAGGGCAACCCCGTCATCCTCTTTGCCGGCAACAACATCGGCGAGGACTATCTGTCGGAACTGACGGAGTATCTGCGCGACAAGAGGTTCGGCGTCATCAATATCTCGAAGTCGGGAACAACGACGGAGACGGCCCTGACCTTCCGCCTGCTGAAGAAACAGTGTGAGGAGCAGCGGGGTAAGGACGAGGCACGCCGCGTCATCGTCGCCGTGACGGATGCCCGCAAGGGTGCTGCCCGCACCTGTGCCGACAAGGAGGGCTACAAGAGCTTCGTCATCCCCGACAACGTGGGCGGCCGATTCTCCGTGCTTACCCCCGTGGGACTGCTGCCCATCGCCTGCGCCGGTTTCGACATCGTGAAGCTGGTGGAGGGCGCACAGGAGATGGAGCGTGCCTGCGCTGCCGACGTGCCCTTCGAGGAGAACATCGCCGCACAGTATGCTGCCGTGAGAAACGGACTCTATGCTGCCGGCAAGAAGATAGAGATCATGGTGAACTACCAGCCGAAGCTCCACTTCATCAGCGAGTGGTGGAAACAGCTCTACGGAGAGAGCGAAGGAAAAGACCTCAAGGGTATCTTCCCCGCTTCGTGCGACTTCACCACCGACCTCCACTCCATGGGACAGTGGATCCAGGAAGGTGAGCGCACCATCTTCGAGACGGTCATCAGTATTGAGAAGCCTAACCGCGAGCTGCTCTTCCCCAGCGACGAGGAGAACCTCGACGGACTGAACTTCCTGGCAGGGAAGCGTGTCGACGAGGTGAACAAGATGGCCGAGCTGGGTACCCGTCTGGCACATGTCGACGGTGGCGTGCCGAACATCCGTATCGCGGTGCCCGAACTGAACGAATACTACATCGGACAGCTCATCTACTTCTTCGAGATTGGCTGTGGCATCAGCGGCAACGTCCTGGGTGTCAATCCGTTCAACCAGCCCGGTGTGGAAGCTTACAAGAAGAATATGTTCGCCCTGCTCAATAAGCCTGGCTATGAGGCTGAGTCGAAGGCTATCCAGGAGCGCCTGAGAATTGATAATTGAGAATTGATAATTGAAGGAATGGATATTGCAGCATCCGTGGGCCGTTACATGTCGAGGCATGGCCTGACGGCGTTCGCGCCGAAGGCCTTCCTCTTCGACATGGACGGCGTACTCTACAACTCAATGCCGCGACATGCCGTCTGCTGGGTGCAGGCGATGGCGAAGTATGGCCTCAGCATGACGGAGCAAGAGGCCTACGCCTATGAGGGCATGCGCGGTGTGGAGACGATACAGCTCATCGCCCGCCAGCAGAAAGGCATCGAACTGACGGAGGTGGAGGCGCAGCCTATCTACGACGAGAAGTCGCGACTGTTTCATGAGATGGGCGACGCACCGCTGATGGAGGGTGCCATGGAGCTGATGGAACTATTGAAACAAAGGGGAATGACCCTCTGCATCGTGACGGGCAGCGGACAGCGTCCGCTTATCCGACGTGTGCTGAACGACTACCGCCGGTATGTCGACGAGCAGCACATCGTGACGGCCTACGATGTGGCTCATGGGAAGCCCGCCCCCGACCCCTACCTCATGGGCTTGCAGAAGGCAGGAAACCTGATGCCCCATGAGGCCGTCGTCGTGGAGAACGCCCCCTTGGGCGTGGAGGCAGGTGTGGCAGCTGGCTGCTTCACCATCGCCGTGAACACGGGCAACCTGCCCAAGGAAGCGCTCGGGAAGGCCGACCTGCTCTTCGACAGTATGAAAGAATTAAAAAACAATATAATAAGAATATGAAGAAAAGATTGGTAGCAGCATGCATATGGACGTGTGCACTGTTGGCAGCGATGGTATCATCGTGTAGTGACGATGACACCATTGAGTACAACAAGACTTATGTAAAATACAAACTGACGCTGGGCCCTCATTTCCAGATGTTTTATGGTATAGAGGTCGTTTATTGCGATATGGAGGGAAAGGTGTTTAATGAGACGGTTCCCAGTTTGGAACTTGACAGCAAATCATTGCGCTCGACATGGAGCTATAAGGATGAGAAGGACGGAGACCATGATATCAAGTTTGGCTTCAAAGCTATAGCAAGATGTAAGCCTATTCCGACTTCTTTCGACATGACGTCGAACACTACTTATGATCTATCGCACTCTGCTGCAGTATCGTGGTATACCAAGACAACAGGTGCAAAAGTATATGCACCTACGAACAAGAGTATTGATCCGCTGAAGTTGGACACTGCTCAGCTTAGGTCTTACCTGAACACCCATCAGGAAATCATATTGATGGATTATCCCACTGACGTTGAGCAATGACACAGGAAGAATCGTGGATGTGCAAGTATCGCACGCTGATGGACTTCGTCTGTCAGAATATGCGCAACCCATCGAAGTATAAAGCTGAGGAGCGCAATATGCTTAACTGGCTGAAGTATAACAAGAAAATCTCGCGGTCAGGACAAATGTCGCCCGACCGCGAGAAACTATTTGAAGAACTGCTACTTCTGCTCGAAAAGCATCGTCGTATCAACCAATACGCCTATCGTAATGCTTAATGCATAATGCGCCGCTCAATTGTCAATTCTCAATTGTCAATTCTCAACGGTGATTTCCGCTGAACCGAAGCAGCGGTGGAAGTCGCGGTCGTAGACCACACAGAACTGTCCCGGAGCCACACCTTGTATCAGCCGGTCGGCATGGACGAGGTAGCTGCCGGGACCTGTCTTTTCCATCCGTGCCTCGCAATAGTCGGGCGTATGGCGTATCTTGAACGTCACATCGGTCATCTCCACTTCCTCCGTCAGGAAGTGGAAGTCGTGGATGGCAAAGTCTTTCTGCCAGGCCGATACCGGCTCGTAGCCTTTCGTGACGTAGAGGATGTTCGCCTCCATGTCCTTCTTCACAACGTTCCACGGACCGCCACCTAGTCCGAGACCCTTTCGCTGTCCGATGGTGTGGAACCACAGCCCCTTATGCCTGCCGATGCACTTACCTGTCTCGATGTCGACGACATCGCCGGGATTCTCGCCAAGATAGCGGCGGATATAGTCGTTGTAGTTGATCTTTCCCAAGAAGCAGATACCCTGCGAGTCGCGTCTTCGCGCATTGACGAGATGCTCGCGCTCGGCTATCGCGCGCACCTCCTCCTTACGGTAGTGGCCGATGGGGAAGAGTGCCTTGCGCAGCTGCCAGTCGTAGATCTGGGCGAGGAAGTCGGTCTGGTCTTTCACCGGGTCAGGACTGGTGGTGAGCCATTTCTTCCCGTCAATCCATTCTGTCTGGGCGTAGTGGCCTGTGGCTATCAGGTCGTAGTCGTGACCTGCTTTCTCGTCAAAGGCACCGAACTTGATGAGCCGGTTGCACATCACGTCGGGGTTGGGCGTGAAGCCCGCCTTCACCTTCTCCATGGTGTAGCGCGTCACCTGGTCCCAGTATTCTTTGTGGCAGTCGACAACCTCTAAGTGACAACCGTAGCGCTTGGCAACGGCAGTGGCCATCTCCAGGTCTTCCTCCGACGAGCAGTCCCACTGCTCGTCTTCTTCGGGGCCTATCTTGATGTAGAAGCAGTCGGGGTGCAGCCCTAACCGTGCCAGTTCGTAGACAACGACCGAACTGTCGACGCCACCTGACAGTAGGATGGCGATACGCTGATCTTTTATCTCGTTGATGTTCATATCTAAAGCTGTATCTTGTAGCGTTTTTTTTACTGATACTGTATGCCTCCTCGGCAGCTATTGCTGCAGGAGCTGGCGCAGGCTCTCCTCTTCGCCGACAACCCAGATGATGTCGCCCTTCTCGAAGACGTAGCCGGGATGCACCACCGACAGGTTCTCCTCGCCCTCCTCGATGCCCACCACCATGCAGTTGTAGTGGTCGCGGATGCCGCTCTCCTGCAGCGTCTTGCCGATGAAGGGCGAGCTGGCAGAGATGATCATGGAGCGCAGCAGCATCTCGCGTTTCTCCAGTTCGGGATCGTCGTCGTAGACCTCGTTCTGCAGGGCATGTCGGAAAGCTGTCAGCTGCTGGTCGCTGCCGATCACCTGAAGACGGTCGCCAGGGAAGATGACGTCCGAGCCGTCGGGGATGTTCAGTCGGCGGTTGGCACGCAGGATGCTGCTGACATGCACACCAAACTGATGGCCGAGGTTGAGCTCGCGCAGCGTCTTACCCATCCACAGCGAGTCGGCAGGCACCTCGAAGTCGGCGATGTGCACGTCGCGGTCGAGCAGCTTCCCCTCGTAGAGCGGTTTGCGATGACCGTGCACCTGTGCCTCGATGTCGCGCGAGCGGAGGTTCAGGATGAAGAGCCGCTCCAGTCGGATGCTGCGGTGCTTCACCCAGCGCGAGAAGACGATGGCTATCATGACGACGATGCCGATGGTGTACATCAAGGCATGGGAGAAGCGCGTCAGGTAGTTGCAGATATAGAAGATGAAGCCGATGGCGATGACGGCACGCACAAGGATGGTGAAGAGCAGCGGGATGTGGTTGATGTTGCTCTCCGCCCAGAGGCGTTTCCACTCTTCAGAGTGGTTCTTCTTCATCACCATGGCCCGCAGGAAGGGAGCGATGAACAACACCGTCAGCACGCCGGTGATGGCGTTGGCATACCAGTGGAGGTCCCATCCGGGCAGCAGCTTGCGGAAGAAGGGTAGGGCGATGGTGAACATCAGCGTGATGGTGGCTGCCGAGAGGATGCCGTAGATGAGCGTGTTGCGCCCCATGGCGATGAGCAGCTTGTGCCACAGACTCTTCTCCGTGGTGTTGGGGTGGCTCATCGTCAGATGGTTGAGCGAGCGCACCCAGCGGTTGGGCAGATGCCGTTCGAGAACGTTGTAGCAGGGCGTGGCAGCACGGATCATGTAGGGCGTGAGGAACGTGGTGATGACGGAGACGGCCACCACGACGGGATAGAGGAAGTCGCCGATGACACCGAGCGACATGCCCAGCGAGGCGATGATGAACGAGAACTCACCTATCTGCGCCATCGAGAAGCCGCACTTCATGGCCGAGCGGAGCGATTCGCCGCCAAGCATGTAGGCAAAGGAGCCGAAGAGGGCCTGTCCCAAGAGGATGGTCATCACGAGGCAGAAGATGGGAAGCGCATATTCCACGAGGATGTTCGGATCGACGAGCATGCCTACCGACACGAAGAAGATGGCACCGAAAAGGTTCTTCACAGGCTCCACCAGACGGATAATCTTCTCTGCCTCGATGGTCTCGGCCAGGATGCTGCCCATGACAAAGGCACCGAAGGCCGACGAGAAACCCACCTCTGTGCTCAGCACGGCCATCGCGCAACAAAGCCCCAAGGCCACGATGAGGAGCACCTCGCTGTTCATCAGCTTCCTGACACGCCGCAGGAACATCGGTATGGCGAAGATACCGACGACAAACCACAGCACCAGGAAGAAGGCTATCTTCGCCACCGAACCCAACATCTGACCGCCGTCGGGACTGTTGCCGCTGGCAATGGCCGACAGCATCACCATCATGACAATGGCCAGGATGTCCTCGAGGATGAGCACACTCATCACTAACGAGGCAAACTGCTGCTGACGCAGACCAAGGTCGTCGAAGGCTTTGTAGATAATGGTTGTCGACGACATGGCGAGCATACCGCCGAGGAAGATGCAGTCCATCTTGCCCCAACCGAAGAGATGACCCACGACGATGCCAAGCATCATCATGCAGAAGACGATGGTGACGG